>NZ_JAUBVK010000004.1:0-172862 GCF_036705795.1 Microcoleus sp. ARI1-B5 | reverse complement strand
GGTGAACCCGCCCCTACGATAGCGGAACGGGGCGCAATCTTCCGGCTACTTCTACACTCGGCCAATGCGGATCGAAAGTCAAATTTTCCAAAGTTCCATCGCTACCAATTACAAACGTATCCTCAATTTTTGCTCCCGACAAACTCGGATTCCAAGCCACAGCCATATTTGCTGCTAAAATATCTGAAGTAGCCGGATTCGCCACAACTTCTCGCGCCAAATATCCAGTAGTTCCGCCTTGATGGTGTTCGCGAATTGCTTGAGGATATCCGTGCTGTTCGTAAGCTTGTTTCAGCGTATCATAAACTGAATTCAACGAGACTCCTGGGCGGCACGAATCCAACGCGGCGGCTTCAATTTCTCTGACTTGTCGGTGCAATTCTGAATGCTTTTCTTCGAGAGATCCGAAACAGACAAATCGGGTTAAATTTGCATACAAACCGTTTCCCCTCGCGCAGAATACTAACATGGCTTGCTTCCCGATTTGTTCGCCGGTGGCGGTGGCGTGGCGGTACAGCGGCAAACGCCTTTCTCCAGCAACTAATGTCAGGGCTGGATGCAAACCTCTCGCCCACAAAGCCTCTGCACCGGCACCTGCTAATTGATATTCTGTCCATTCAGGTTTGGCGGCTGAAAGTACCTCTGTCATCGCTTCGCTGGCTAAACGCCCGACTCGGCGATACCGCTCTAATTCGCTTGACATCATGGTCTGTTTGCGAGATTGTAAAGATGCGACGATCGGCGTTTCTTTGGGATGAATTGGTCGATCGCTCATCACGTTACCGCCCGCAGTAATTTCATTGACAAAAGCTTCGCGCTGTGCAACATCCGCCCAAGGATAGATGTGCATTTGAAAATTGGCTGGAAGTTCTTCGTCTTGCAAGCGCTGGGCTTCGATTTCATCTGTCAGTACCCAAGCTGTATCGGCGGTGATTAAGACTTCTGCAACTCCGGTTTCTGCGGTAAGCAATACAGTATGGGAAGCGCCGGCGGTGGCCCAAGCAAACCAGTCCGTACCGCGCAATCGAAGGGCGATCGCTCCTGTTTCTGTTAAGGCTTTGCGGATGAATTCGAGTTTGCAGTCAACTTCTGGGTTTAATGAGTTTATCATAGATGAAAGAAGAAAGTTCGGCAGCGGATTGTGTACGGGATGTAACGGATGTAATATCATGTCTGGTCGATTAACCGCAATCTTGTAGGGGCGGGTTTACTAACAATAATTGCCTAAAAACGCTCGTCTCCTAAACCCGCCCCCACTCCACGGTAAATCTCTAAAATCTAAAATAGATTTACGGCTACTGCTTGCAATTCTTTAGCTTTTTCTTCAGGTAAAGCATCGTTAGCAAACATTCCCGCCGCGAGTTCGGTTCCTGCTAAGTATTTTAGCCGATCGCTCGATCGGTAGGGCGGATAAAACTCAGCGTGCAAATGCGCCTCTGGGTGAGGTTTTCCGTCGGTGGGGCCTTGAAACCAAGCCATCAAATAAGGGAAAGGGCGGTGCCACAAACCGTCATATTTAAGGGCGACTGTTTTTAAGGCTTTGGCAAGTGATTGACGCTGTTTTTCGGTAAGATCGATAAATGTGGCAACTGGTGCGATCGGCGCAATCCACACTTCGTAAGGGTAGCGGGCGCAAGCGGGCACAAAGGCGATCGCATCTTCGTCTAAATAAAGAATGCGCTGTTTGTCAGCAATCTCTTTTTGAATCAAATCTTGCAGCAAACCGCTGTTATTTTTTTGATAGTAAACCGACTGACATTCTAACATCCGCGCTGGCACCGGAGGCACGAAGGGATAAGCGTAAATTTGACCGTGGGGATGGTGCAAAGTTACTCCGACTTCGACGCCGCGATTCTCAAACGGCAAGACATATTGAATTTCGGGATTGCTGCCGATTGCGGAAGTGCGATCGGCCCATACTTCTAACAGCAATTCTAAGTGAGATAACTCTAAAGAGCCGAGGGAAGCCAGCGGATCTTGAGTAAACACTACCACTTCGCAAATGCCGTGAGCGGGCAAAGTTTCCACAATATTTGCCGGTGCGTTTTTTGCCTGCAAAGTCATCGAGGGAAAGCGGTTGTCAAAAACTGCTACGTCGTAATCTCCCGGCGGCAATTCTGTCGGAAACTTGGGGTTAATTGTAGCAGCCAGCGGGTTGTATTCCGGCGGCGGCATGAATGTTCTGCCCTGGCGGTGGCTGGCATATGCTACCCATTCCCCCCGCAAAGGATGCCAGCGAAAGTGCGGGTTTGCTTGTACGGGCTCGTTGCTGGGACTGACGGCCGCGATGCCTTCTGGGATTGGGTAGCGGCTGTAGAGTTTCAGCGGGCGGCCGTCTGGTTTTAGCAAGGTTTGGGAGTGCATTTTTTGGTAGGGGCGATCGTTTTTATGAGATCGGGACTTACGCATTAAGGCCCAAGAAACCGGGTTTTTTACTTTAACTGCAGGCTTCGAGGGAGGATTTTTGTAAAAAAACCCGGTTTCTAACTGCCGCCTGCGTCTGTGACTGTCGATTTTAGGAGTATAACTTCGTGTTTTGAGAATGCGCCCCTATCTAAAGTCGGAAATTATGTTGATAAGTCAAGTTAGGAGTGCGAAGTTAAGCCGATCGTCCGCGAGTCCGCCAGGGGTTTAAACCCCTGGCTAATAGCTAAAGTCCTCTGAAGAGGACTAATAAAAGGACTTACGCAAAAACCCTGTTTCTGGGAAAAATCGTCGATTCTCCGAGATATATAGGTGCAGAAACCGGGTTTTTTGCCCCCTAGCGCCAGTCTTAAATAAGTTCTTCAGTCCTCTTTTAGAGGACTTTAGCTTTGAGGCAGGGGTTTAAACCCCTGCCTAATAACACGAGTCACGCAAAAACCCGGTTTCTGGGAAACATTGTCGATTCTCCGAGATATATAGGTGCAGAAACCGGGTTTTTTGCCCCCTAGCGCAAGTCTTAAATAAGTTCTTCAGTCCTCTTTTAGAGGACTTTCGCTTTGAGGCAGGGGTTTAAACCCCTGCCGGACTGTCGGACTGTCGGGCGCTCGGTTTAACATTAAGCTAATGCTTTAAAGCTCATTTTCCTTAGTTTGCACCATTGCCATTGATATCGAAGTTTTCGATGATGGGAATTTCTGAAGGTGAAGATGCTACTATTCGCAGATTGATATCAACTATAATTTGATTTTTATCTAAAATTATATTGGCTTTTTTTATTATAAATTTTGCTGATAAACAATCGCCGGATTCAGATTCAGTAGGTCGATCGGTCTTATATCCTGCTTCCTCAAGCCATTCACAAATATTTCGCCAATTTTCTACCTTTTCATCGCACTTGCCTACAAGTTTTTTGACATATTGATAAATTGTATTGCAAAAGTCAACTGCAATTCCCTTAGCATTTTTATTAAGCTGTTCGGCAATTTCGGCGGGACTGTGGCCCGAAAGCAAGCCGCGCAGGTGCAGCTTTTCGGTGGGGGTGAGGCGCTTGCCTTTGGCGGATGCGAGGTCTGTGTAGAGGGTTTCTAAATCCCAGTCGCGGGCAGCTTCGGGGAAGCGATCGCCGATCGTGCTCATAGGCGGAGTGCGTGTTTGGAGTTTTCCTAATCAGATTCTAACACGATTTCTAATGCTTATTAGTTTCTTGGCTAAGGTTGGTTAAGTTATATTAAAAAAAAGCAGGTTAATTCTCGATCGCTAGCTGTCACGGAAAGGCTCACTTCTTGGGGAGTGTCGTTTTGTGCTGGAGAGAGTTATCAAGCCAAAGTATCTAAAAAATAATCGTTATTATTTTATGAGGCAACAAAATGAAGTTTGATTATTCTGATTTTTTTGATTCCCTTACACAGACAGGATTACTCATCACTGATGAACAGCGTCAAAGAATTACTGAAAAAATCACCCAAGTATTATCCTATGAGCCAAAAATAGGTATCTTTGGTAAAACAGGAGTAGGTAAATCCAGTTTGTGTAATGCTCTTTTTGGTCAAGATATAGCTGCTATTAGCGATATTGAAGCTTGCACGAGAAATCCCCAAGAAATATTATTAAAAATAGGGCTCGGAAATTCAAAAGGTATTAAGTTAGTTGATGTACCTGGAGTAGGAGAAAGTCAGGAACGAGATCGGGAATACGCACAGCTTTATGCAAAGCTATTACCCGAATTAGACGTTGTGTTGTGGCTGCTCAAGGGTGATGATAGAGCATTTACCTCAGATGAAGTTTTTTACAAAAATGTGGTTAAGCCACATCTCGATCAAGGGAAAGTATTTTTTATAGTGGTCAATCAAGTAGACAAAATAGAACCTTTCAGAGAATGGGATGAAAAAAATCACATACCAGGTCCAAATCAACTGCAAAATATTGATGCAAAGTTATCGGTTGTGTCAAGATTTTTTTCAACGCCAGTGTCTAAAATTATTGCTGTTTCTGCTGAAGAAAAATACAATTTAGTTCGCTTAATTGATGAAATCGTCTTTGCGTTACCCAAAGATAAAAAAGTTACATTTGCCAGCAATGTAAAAAAAGAAAATGTTTCAGAAACAACAAAAACAAAAGCAGAAAAAGGATTTTGGGATACTGCTTGGGATATTGTCACAGAAGTTATTCCAGCAGCAATAGAGTCTATTCCCATAGTTGGTTCACTGTTTAAAGTGGCTAAAACCTTTTTAAAGTGGTTCTTTTAAATCCCTCGCCTCTAATTAATTTAGAGATTATCTAGGATGACAACATGGATATAACTGTTAATGTAAAATATGAAGCCTTGCTAGAGAAGTTGCTGATAAAATACCCAAGTTTTTACTTTCTAAAAAATCAAAACTTGAAACATTCAGATAGAAGAAAATGGCATCTAAAGAGTGAAGACAGGCTAATATACTGCCTTCAGGTCATATTTATTGGCAAAACTGGGTATGGTAAATCTACAACTGTCAATCATATTCTTGGACAACAGATATTTGAGTCAAGTGATATTGATAGTTGCACAAGAGAGTGCCAATCTGCTATGTTCCAAATTCATGAAAGCACCGATCTATATTATTTTTCAATAGCTGATTTACCTGGAATTGGTGAGTCAATAGCTTTAGATAGGAAGTATATTGAATTATATTCTGAATTTTTAAAACTCAGCGATACTGTGGTTTATTTGTTGCGGGCAGATCAAAGAGATTTCGCTGTCGATCGAGATACATTTAGCCGTTTGTTTGCAACTAAAAAGCAAAGAAATAAAGTAATTATTGCTTTGAATTCAGTTGATAAGATTCAACCCATCAACCGGAGTAAACCATTTAAACCCAGTCAAGCACAGCTAGAAAATGCTAACAAAAAAATGAAAATTATATCTGATTGTTTTGGAATTTCCCCAAATAAAATATTGTATTATAGTGCAACAGAGGAATATAACTTAGACAGTTTAATGACAGCGATCGCTCAAAATTTGAAAGCACGCATAGACAAGTGGGCATAAAAGGTTAATAAATAATAATCCTGCTTTAATACCCCCTAAATTTCTTAGTCCGCGAAGGCGGACTTTGTTTGTGTAGAAGCGGTTTCAACCGCCGAGTCTCTAAGAAATTTTTAACGCAGATTTAGTATAAGGTGCGCTTCGGCGCACCCTACAGAAGCACTTATCAATCCTGCGACTTCAACAACGGTTCAATCTGCTGTCTTTGATACTGCAATTCATCCGCCAAAGGCTGATAAATTTCTCGATCGCCCTTTTCATCGCAATAATCCCACAAACCATTGTAACAGTGCCGATCGTCATCCCAACCCGGATGGTTGACAATCGGATACAAACAAACTCCCTCGATCGGAACTCCTGCTTTCAGCGCCGCCGCTACCTCAGTGCACACATAATTAAACCAGACAGGTCTAAAATCGTCTTCAGTGCCTGTTTCTGCTACAAATAAGGGGCGGCCGTAGCGATCGAACACTTCCTGCAGCATTTCGCTAAACGGGCGGTACAGCGGATCGGTGTATTTCATCGGATCTTCATTGTGAATCCACTGATTGCGATCGTAATAATTCACCCCAATAATATCGAGATATTTTTCCTGGCCGCCGATCTCGGGGCGAAAGCGTCCCGCCAACATATCCCAAGCTTGATATTGAGATAAGCGATAACCTTCCGCCGCGTCTTTATCCTGCGGTCTGTCAGGAGCGGCAATAATATTAATTACCGGGTCGATTTGAACGATGCGGGTGCGGGGTTCGATTTCCCAAACTGATTCTATCGCTGCGATCGCCGCTTTGATTAACTGAATTTTCAGTTCGTCTCCCCGCCCTTTTGCAAACGGATTGATGTAGGCGACATCGCCGCCGGCCCAGGCAATAAATGAAATTTCATTGACAGGTGTCACAAAAGGTGTTTGGTCAGTTTCTGCAATTAGCACTTGCATAAAAGCGCGCACCATCTTTGCAAATCTGGACACGAATTCGGGACTGAAAATATCAATATCGTCGGGCCAGCCGTAGTGAAACAAGTCCCAAATTACCTGCATTTTTGTGTCGCGGGCGGCGCGAATTATTGGCAGGGCGCTGGAAAAATCGTAGGTTTCGGGAGTCTGTTCGATTAAGTGCCAGCGGAGGCCTTCGCGGACTGTGTAGATGCCTTGCTGCTGCAAGCGCTGGTAGTCAGCGATCGCAAATTTATCGTGGCCGGTGGCGGCTGTGACATCGAGGCGTTTTCCCGATCGCAATTTGTGGGTAGAGCACTCAAAACCGCCCATGAAAAAACTTTGAAACATCATTAAACAGTTGACAGTTGACAGTTGACAGTTGACAGCGAGATTTTAAGGTTGGTAGTAGGGACTTTAGTCCTTAAATATTTCTAAGAAAGGACTGAAGTCCGAACGATCGAACGAGATTTTGGTTGGTAGTGTATTTAGCACTGAGTAATCGCTTGCGGCTGCGAACTTTCTTCGGGAATATCCCAGCCGAGAGTTGCCGCCGCGATCGCCTGTAGGGGAAACTTGGGAGTGCGATCGGCATACAGCAAACCGTTAGCTTCTTGAAAAGTATCGGTCAACTGCGTGTAACAAAATCCGCTGAACATTTCCACTCGGTTTACCACGTGCAGCAGCGCCGTGTAGCGCCTTTGCAGTTCTGATGTGTCCGACGCCCGCACGTAGCCCCAAACCCTGTGAAAATCGGGGTTTTCGCGGCCGGCGCAGGCGATGCCGCCGAATTCTGTCAGCATCATCGGCTGTCCTTGGTGCGGGTGGCCGTCGAGGGTGAGGATGCGCCCTCCGGGACGCCCGCGATCGAACAAATCCGCTAGCTGGACTTCGGGCCCGTAGCGCTTGGCTACGGTTTGCGGGTTGTTGTCGTAGTCGTGAATCGCCAGGATGTCGGTATCGATGCTTTCCCAGCCGTCGTTACCGATGACGGGGCGAGTCGGATCGAGAGTTTTGGTCAAGAAATAAAGGGCTTGCACGTAGTTGCGGTGGGCTGCTGCTTCGACTAAATTCGGAACTCCCCAAGATTCGTTGAACGGCACCCAGACTACGATACAGGGGTGGCTGGCGTCGCGGTCGATCACTTCCGTCCACTCCCGCGTCAGCCTGTCAACGGCCTTGGGAGTGAAGCGGTAGGCGCTGGGCATTTCTTCCCAAACTAACAGCCCCAGCACGTCGGCCCAATACAAAAATCGCGGATCTTCGATTTTTTGGTGTTTGCGGACGCCGTTGAAACCCATTGCTTTGACTAATTCGACATCGCGGCGCAAGGCTTCGTCGGATGGCGCAGTCATCAGGGTGTCGGGCCAATAACCTTGGTCGAGCACCAGTCTCAGGTAGTAGGGGCGGCCGTTGAGGATGAAGCGATCGCGCTGGATGCTGACCGTCCGCATGGCGGTGTAGGATTTAATCTCGTCGAGCAGTTTCCCGTCGGCCCACAACTGCACTTGAGCGTTAATTAATGTCGGTTTTTCGGGACTCCACAGCAGTTCGTTGCGGTAGTCGTCGATCCCCGGGTCTGAGAGGGCGATGCGGCGGTGGATTTCGCCGTTGATGACTTCGTAGGTGTCGTTGACCAGCAGCATACAGCCCAGCGACAGTTTAACTTTAATCTGGATTCCCTCCTTGCGATCGCCCGCGACAAACGCTTCAAAACCGATTTCCCAGCGTTCAAACTGGGGAGTCCAGCGGATGCGCTCGATATAAGTGTGAGGCACCAATTCCACCCACACCGTCTGCCAAATGCCAGTTGTGCGCGGATACCAGATGCTGTGCGGCTCTATTTGCCAGTCTTGCTTGCCGCGCGGTTTTGCCAAATCTTGCGGGTCGTCGTGGGCCCAGACTGTCACCCGCTGCGGCCCGCTGGGATTCAAAACTGCTGTAATGTCTGCGGTGAAAGGAGTGTGTCCGCCTTCGTGTTCGATGACAAAGTGACCGTTCACCCAGACGCGGGCGCGGTAGTCTACGGCGCCGAAGTGGAGGAGAACTCTGCTTTCTGTGTGGGGTACGTCAAATTCGCGATCGTACCAGCAGTTGGCGTGAAAATTCGTGTCGCCGATCCCGCTTTTTGGCGATTCGGGAGCAAACGGCACTTCTATAGTACGATCCCACTCAGAAATGTCGATCGGCTGCACGCAGCGTCCCGCGTCATCGTAAGCAAACCTCCACTGACCGTTCAGACAAATCCAGTTGCTCCGGCGCAATTGGGGGCGCGGATAACCTGTTTTCCGCCCTTGAACAGTCATCTTGCTGTCTAGAGTGGAAGACTCTTCAATATCGCAATTTTCTAGTTCTCTACCTAACCAACTCATCGGCACATCTACCCGAAGTTATATTTATAGATTAGCGACAATTCCCCCGACTTTCACAAGTTTTTTGCGATCTAATTTATTCCTCAAAAATTAAATTTTTTCACTTCAAACAGCCTGAGCTTTACTTGCGTTTGTGTCTCGCTTTTATCAACTTGTAGGGTTTGTCAGTCAGGTAACAACTCGTAAAATCAAGCTATTATTCTCACTGACGCACTCTGCGATCGCTACAGGCCATGAGTCTTGACTGCAAAGTTTAGCCGGCAACGCTTTGCAGCCCTCCTAACGGTTCAGTTAGGTCACTTTTGAGGAGAGGTTCTTCCGGAGGCGGCAAACACTGAAATATCTGTTCGAGTCCCGTGAGTTCAAATAGCATTCTCACTTGTTCGCTCATCGCCGATATCAAAAGTATACAGGCGCTGTCTCTAACTAATTTGACGATCGCCACTACAGCCATTAACTCCGAATTTTTCAGGAAATTGATCTTTGAGAAATCGAGCATCAGAATTTTGCCGCCGCTTTCAATTAGGCGCTCTATTTCTTTCTGAAACTGAGGAAATTGAGAACCTTCCAAAACCTGATGAGACAAAACAATTTTCACGATAACGCTCATTTTTACCTCAACGCTTGTTTGAATTGTAAAAAAAAAATTGATAAAAAGCGAGTAAGGTGCTTGTGGGCACACCTTACCTTTTTACCGATTGCCGTAGGGCGCGCGGGCGCACCTGACATTTTGGCCGTACCAACTCACAGCTTGCAGCTACTTGCTAGCAGATTTGCCGTTGCCGTTAACAGCAGCGACTTCTAGAGAAGCAGGGGCTGGGTTCTCGGCAACTGCATTCGACGAGCTTAAATTAGAGGCAGAACCGTTAAGATTGTCCGCGAATTCAATCACCGGCTTTGTCGTAATTTGAGTGTAAGTTGTCAGAGCTTGAGCGACAACTTGATCCATGTTGTAATACCTGTAAGTCGCCAGCCTTCCCACAAAAGAAACGCCCGGAGTTGCATCAGCCAAAGCCTTATATTTCTTGTATATTTCGGCATTTTCCGGACGCGGAACCGGGTAGTAAGGGTCTCCCTCAGCTTGGGGATATTCGTAGACAATGCTTGTTTTTTGATGCTCTTGTCCGGTGAGGTATTTAAACTCCGTGCAGCGAGTATATAAATGCTCGTTGGGGTAATTTACCACCGGTGCTACTTGGTGTACGGGTACGTTCAGCGTTTCGTGCTTGAATTCCAAGGAACGGTAAGGAAGTTTGCCGTAGCAGTAATTGAAATAGGAATCCACCGGCCCGGTGTAAATCATTTCCCCGTAAGGAATAAAACCCTCAATCTCGCGGTAGTCGGTATTCAGCATCACCTTGATGTTTGGGTGAGACAGCATCTTTTCAAACATCCGAGTGTAGCCGTGCAGCGGCATTGCTTGATAGGTATCGGTGAAATAGCGATCGTCCCGGTTAGTGCGAGTGGGTACCCGCGCAATCACTGAGTTGTCGAGTTCCGACGGGTCCATTCCCCACTGTTTGCGGGTGTAGTTGCGGAAGAATTTCTCGTAAAGTTCGCGGCCGACTTTGCTGACAACGACATCTTCGGAAGTGCGAATGTAATCCTTTGGTTCTGCTACTTTCGCGAAGAAATCTTCTACTTCAAATGAGGTGAGATTCAGTCCGTAAAGTTGGTTGACGGTGTTGAGATTGATGGGAATTGGCAGCAGTTGACCGTCAACGCTGGCGAGGACTCGGTGTTCGTAGGGCCGCCACTCGGTGAACTGCGAAAGGTACTCAAAAACAGGGCGCGAATTGGTGTGAAAAATGTGGGGGCCGTATTTGTGTACCAGGATGCCGTGATTGTCGTAGTGATCGTATGCGTTGCCGCCGATGTGGTTGCGGGTATCAATTATCAAGACTGTTTTTCCCGCCTGATTTGCTAGTCTTTCGGCAATAACGCTACCTGCAAATCCTGCTCCGACAATTAAATAGTCAAACATTAAAACACCTCTGAATTTTGGTAATGGGTAATGGGTAATCGGTAATTGGAAAGCTAGTATTGTTGAGTCTTCAATCTCAACATTCCTAACTTAAAACTTTCATCCTGCCTTCTGCTTTCTGCCTTTTACGTTCGATCGCACTTTCGATCAACCCCAGCATTTCTCCCCAGGTATTGTCCCAAGAATTGTCTGCTAAAAAGGCATCCACTTCGCCCAGCCACTTTGTGCGATCGTCCGAACTTTCGCCCATGATTTCTTCAGCAGCAGCAACGAATTCTGCCGCATTGCTCGCAATCCGAACCAAGTTGTTTTCTCCGTAGGGGCGCACCACGTCGCGGATCGGAGTAGAAATCACCGGTTTGCCGGCAGCGAGGTATTCGGGAGTTTTCGTCGGACTAATAAATTTAGTCGATTCGTTAATAGCAAACGGCAGCATTGCTATATCCCACCCGCCAAGATACGCTGGCAGTTCTTGATAAGATTTGCCGCCGAGATAGTGTATGTTTGGGTGATTTGGCAGAGTAGCCGGGTCGATTTTCGCCACGGGGCCAATTATCACTAAATGCCAGTCCGGCCTCGCTTCGGCAATGTCGCCCAACAGTTCGATATCCATGCGTTCGTCTACGACGCCATAAAATCCCAAACGCGGGTGAGGAATGTCTTTTTGATCCGCCGGTTCTTCTGAAAGATTCCGGCCTGTAGCAAAGTGTTCTTTTTCGATGCTGCTGGGGAAAGCATGAATGTTTGGGTGCTGGTGCTGTTTGGCTTCGTAGAGGCTGTGTCCGCCTGTAAATACGACGCTGGCGCGCTTTAATAGTTGGGTTTCATTTGCTTTTAAATCCGGGTGGGCGCCTTGGAATGCTGACAGTTCGTCCATGCAGTCGTAGACTACAGCTAGCGGCTTTAAGTGGTTGGTGAAACTGACAGCCATTGGTGTGTAATACCAGAGGATGTACTGGCTAATTTCTGCTGCTTGAAACAAATCATCAAGCATGGCTTGCTGAGCAGTTTTTGCAGTTTCTTCGCCGATTCCTTCGCTCAGGTGCGGTACTATTACCCAGACTCCGCTTTCGTGGATGCTGACATCAAGCCGCCAATCTGTTGCCGCGCTCAAAACAGGTTCTTCTACAAAGAATACCCGACGTTTTTTGGCACAGCGGCCTAAGAGATGTTGCGGACGCTGATAGACGAAATTCCACCGCAAATGAGACAGGCAAACTAGATCCGGTGCATCTAAAGCAGCAGCTTTTGATAAGTTAGCGCGCAATGCGGGCGAGGGTGCGAATTGAGAGGGCGATTTTGTTGGATCTATAGAGGTAAATCGGATCTCCCATCCTCGACCTTTATTGCTATAATTTTTGTTTACTGAGTTTTCGGGCGGGGACATAATTAGCCTCGGGAATTTGTAAATGAAAATTTGTGAGGAAAATTTGAGGCATGAAAAATTGCCAATAAGATATACTTCTGGGCAGTGTATTACTGAAATTTGCAAGCATCAACCTGAGAAGTTTTATTGACGAGCAAGCGCCGCATTCATAGGGCAAAGCTAAGGAGTTGCTTTGCTGCGGAAAAACACGCTTATCTGCTTTTTTCCGAATTGAAACGGGAGATAAGTTAATATTCTTAGACTTGCTATTGTTGTTAAAGATAACTCAGTTTTTCTGCCATTACTTCTATCTGAAGGATGACTTCGAGCTCAGGGCGCGCCTAGTTTGCACGCTTTTCAAAAGCGGTTAAAATGCCGATCGACCTTGTAAAATGAGTGTTAACAGGCAGGTACGGGGTGAAAACTGAGCGAGTTTTCTTGCTTTATTTGGAGAGGATAGAAAATTTGCGACTCCCTTCGGGATAGCTTCGCTCGCGCGTGTTTTTGTTGCCCTTTCATTTGACAAACCTCGCCGCCTTTAAACTCATCCGATCGCAAATCTACCAATTTTGTATCTTAATATACAATTTTTCTGCCGAGATTTATGACTTCCGATAGATTAACAATTGACAGTTTATGTATTCGGGTTAAACCCACATCTTGCAGCCTTCTCAACTATACGGGAGAAACCGGGTAACAGCCACGAGAAACGTAGAATTTTACGCGAGTCTGCGGCAAGAAACCAAGGTGACGAGATTGATGCAAGATGTAAGGTTAAACTGACGCCCAGAGTACAAATCTCTATCCTGCCTCTGGGGGCGGGTTTGCCGATATCTGCGATTCCCGCACCAACTATCCGCGCCAACCCGCGACTAGAAGATAGCAGCAACTTTACAGTCGGCGGCTGTCAATTTTGGCGATTCCCCCTCCAAAGGCAGAATCTTGCACCATCGAACTCTTTAAGAAATCGTGGGGGAAACCCAATTCAATTGTACTTACTTTGTCTAACTGCTGCATTTGTTCGGAGGTTAATTCAAACTCCAAACAAGCGAGATTTTCTTGAAGTTGCGAGACTTTGCGGGAACCAATAATCGGAATCACATCGATTGGTTGCTGGCGCAGCCAATTCAGGGCTACTTGAGAGGCAGGTTTGCCAATTTCGGCTGCTATGAAGCTAACTTCAGCAGCAATATTGAGGTCTCGTTCGCTAATTTTTCCAGATTCAGGTGAATTAAGCCGTTTAGCTTCGCCGGCGGTTTCTGAAATGTTGTATTTTCCGGTCAGCAAACCGCCTGCTAGGGGGCTCCAAGCTGTGACGCCAATATCGAAGGCTTTCGCCATTGGGATCAAATCCCGTTCGGGAGTTCGCTCTTTTAAAGAATACTCGATTTGCAAGCCGATAAATGGTGTCCAACCGCGCAGGTTGGCGATCGTATTTGAAGCAGAAATAATCCAAGCTGGCGTATCGGAAATGCCGGTGTAGAGAATTTTGCCTGCGCGTACCAAATCGTCAAAGGCGCGCATTACTTCTTCGACTGGTGTGGTAAAGTCCCAAGCGTGCAGCCACAGCAAATCTATGTATTCAACTTGCAATCGCTTCAAACTGGCTTCTACTGCTTGCACCATATTTTTGCGGTGGTTGCCGAAACCGTTGATGTCGCCATTTTTCATGTTGAGGCTATACTTAGTGGCAACTACCCATTTTTCGCGATCGCCCCCGATGAAGTCGCCGACATATTTTTCGCTGGTACCGTTGGTGTAGAGATTCGCGGTATCAATGAAATTGCCGCCTGCTTCTGCAAATGCGTCGAACATTTTGCGGCTTTCGTCGTAGGAACCGCCCCAACCCCAGTCTTCACCAAAAGTCATGGTGCCGAGGCAGATTTCGGAAACGCGAAGTCCGCTGTGACCTAGTAGTTTGTATCTCATGTCACCCATCCGTTAGTTAATGGCTCTTAACAGTCTATATCTGAATTTGCGGTGTGGGCATCAGTCGGAGGTGAGGGGCTTTGGGGCTGCTATCTTTGCGGATCTCGATGGTGAATGTTTTGCCAATTTAATTAAAATGTCGATCGCCCTGGCATTTTACTCTCTACACCGCGAGTACGTGCGATCGCAATTTAAGCAACTCAAAAGCTACATTAAAAGAAGGCACTCCCATCTCTGTCGATCCAGATGAAGTTACCGGCCTACCAAAATCTGAGGCGAGGACAGGTTTTATTCGGACATCGTTTGGTGATTGGTAATTGGTAATTGCTAATTTATAATCAAAGCAGCACATTACACACAAAGAAGCACAAATACGATGAATTATTTTAAGCCTTTGTTAATTTTGACGGCTGTTGCAGCGGTTCTGGGTTTGGGAAAAACTGGGGCGCTAGCTGCGGTTTGGAATATCTCTGAGACTCAGCCAAGTTTGCAGCTTCACAGCGTGCAAATAGCAGAAAAGACCGATCGCAATTTAAGCAACTCAAAAGGTACATTAAAAGAAGGCAGTGTCCTATCTGTCGATCCCGATGAAGTTACGGGCATACCAAAAGCTGAGGCGAGGACACGTTTCATTCTGAATAAGATATATCGGGTTCAGGAAGGCACTGCCGCTGACGATTTATTTATTGTGGATGAGAAAGCAAATAAATGGGCTGTAGAGAATGTCTCTGACGCTACAGAGGGTGCTACTACTCGCAGCGTCGCGCAGATAGTCTCGGGTAACGGGAGAGTCTGGGCGCTGATCCAGCAGTTCTAAACTATAAAAAAACGCCGCTTTTCAGGGCGGCGTTCTTATTAATTAAAAATCCAAAATGGGAATTATGCCATTTTTAATTCTTAATTTTCTAACAGTCGTAGTAGAGAGCAAACTCGTAGGGGTGAGGGCGCAGCCGCATCGGGTTGACTTCGTTGTCGAGTTTGTAGGAAATCCAGGTTTGGATGAAGTCTTCGGTAAAGACGCCGGTGTCTGTTAAGAAAGCGTGGTCTTTTTCTAAAGCTTCTAAAGCGCCTTCCAAGGAACCGGGAGTCGAAGGAACTTTGCTCAATTCTTCTGGAGAAAGGTCGTAGATATCCACGTCCAAAGGTTCGCCCGGATCGATTTGATTCTTGATGCCGTCGATGCCGGCGCACAGCATGGCTGCAAAGGCTAAATAGGGGTTGGATGTGGCATCGGGACAGCGGAATTCTAACCGCTTGGCTTTGGGGTTGGTTCCCGACAGCGGAATCCGCACTGATGCCGATCGATTTCCTTGAGAGTAAGCTAAGTTTACAGGCGCTTCAAAGCCCGGAACCAACCGCTTGTAGGAGTTGGTTGTGGGGTTGGTGATTGCCAAAAGTGCCGGGGCGTGCTTGAGAATGCCGCCGATGTAATGCAGTCCCATTTGACTGAAACCTGCATATTGATCGCCTGCAAATAAGGGTTGGCCGTCTTTCCAAATCGACTGGTGAACGTGCATCCCGGAACCGTTGTCGTTAAACAGCGGTTTGGGCATGAAGGTGATGGTTTTGCCGTATTTTTTGCCGACGTTTTTGATTACGTATTTGTAAGTCAGCAAGTAGTCGGCGGCTTGTACTAATGTGGCAAAGCGGAAACCGAGTTCGCACTGGCCGCCGGTGGCGACTTCGTGGTGGTGCTTTTCGATGGGTACGCCGCATTTTGCCATTGTCAGCAGCATTTCCGTTCTCATGTCTTGAGAGGTATCGGTTGGTGCTACTGGGAAATAACCTTCTTTGTAACGCGGTTTGTAGCCGAGGTTGCCGCCTGCTTCTTCTTTGCCGGAATTCCAGCGACCTTCGATCGAATCTACGTAATAGTAGCCGGAATTTTGGGTTTGGTCGAAGCGAACGTCGTCAAAAATGAAGAATTCTGCTTCCGGGCCGAAGAATGCTGTATCGCCGAGACCGGTGCTCAGCAGGTAATCTATGGCTTTTTGGGCTATGGTGCGGGGACAGCGGCTGTACGGTTGGCCGGTGCGGGGTTCTTTGATGCTGCAAATGAAGCTGATGGTGGGTTCTGCCATGAACGGGTCCATCCACGCGGTGGTAGGATCGATGACCATCGTCATGTCTGATTCGTTGATGGCTTTCCAGCCGCGAATGCTGGAACCGTCGAAGGGTACGCCGTCGGTGAAGGCTGTTTCGTCGATTTGGTCGTGGTACAGGGAAAGGTGTTGCCAGATCCCCGGCATATCGATGAATTTCAGGTCAACGATCTGGATCTTATTTTCTTTTATGTAGTTTAGGGCTTCTTGGGGTGTCTGGAACATGACTTACTCCTGATATTGGTTGTGTCTTGGCGATCCTCTTCGAGGGCTTCGCTAACGGCAGATTTCAGACTCTTTGGGCGATCGTAGGCCTTCGGTTTCCACAATTTTGTAACAATAGATACAAATTGTTGTCGGAGGGCCCAGTGCGGCCGAGCAGTTCGTGATGCTTGCCCGATCGGTGTTTCGGCTGAAGATACAAGGTCAACGGCCCTGTTTTGGGGCTGTTTGCGGGGGATTGACTACCCTGGGTGAAAATCCTATCTCAAATCTTAATCAAACACCGATTTGTAGTAGTCTACAATAGGCGGTCTGTCTCAGATAGCAAAGTATTGATAAAGATTTTTGGGAGAGAAACTTATGCGCGATGCGGTGACGAGTCTGATTGAAAATTATGATGTTGCTGGTAGGTATTTAGACCGAGATGGTATCGATCGGTTGAAATCTTATTTTGCAACAGGCACAGCACGGGTACAAGCAGCAGCGGCGATTAACAGCAATGCTGCGGCAATTGTCAAGCAAGCTGGTATCCAGCTATTTGCCGAACAGCCGGAACTGATCCGTCCGGGCGGAAATGCCTACACGACTCGCCGTTACGCGGCTTGTCTGCGGGATATGGACTACTACTTGCGCTATGCTACTTACGCCCTGGTGGCTGGAAGTACCGACGTGCTCGACGAGCGCGTGCTGCAAGGTTTGCGGGAAACTTACAATTCTCTGGGCGTTCCCATTGGCCCGACGGTGATGGGGATTGGCATTATGAAGGAGATGGTTAAGGCTCAAGTGGAAGCTGCCGGCTTGTCTGTCGGGGCTTTTCTGGAACAGCCTTTTGATTACATGATTCGCGAATTGAGCGAACAAGATATTTAAGTCAAGCAAGCTGGTTCTTTTAGCAGCAAATGGCATTTGTGGCTTGCACGTAGCAGGCTCTCGATCGCTTTTTTTGGCATCACAGCCTCTAAGCGATCTTTTTTTATGGGTTAAAAATCGCCCACACATCCCCAGACGAGGCATTTGTCCAGGGGACATTTGGTTTGGCGGCGGTTGATTTGCTCGGTGGTTGTTGCTTCTACTTCGCCGTTGGGGTAAAGAATGTGGATGAGATCGCCGCTGACGAAGGCTAAGGGATTTTCTTGACAATTGGCCGACTTTCTGATGGGAAAGTTACTTGTTTTCATGATCGATCGCCCTGATTGTGTTTGTAGCGCATTTCCCTGTCTTTACATAATCGGCTATTTGCCAAAGTTTTTATGTGATGATACGAATGTCGATGTGTGATAAAACTACACGCGCAGAGCGATCTGGGTCACACAGTGCGAGGTGAGGGCGATCGCCTATCAAGGCTCAAAACACCAGACAAATCCGGATGTTAGATGCCCTACTTACCTCGGAAAACCACCATAATCGCCAAAAATTTGCTGTCGGTTTTTGCGTAAGTGCTAATCTGATACTGTCCTAAACCCGATCCGTACAGATTAAAAACCTTGGCTAAACAGCGACTAGACACTTTATTGGTCAACCTAGATTTGTGCACTTCCCGACAGCAAGCTCAGGCCTTGATTCGGACGGGGAAAGTCTCGATCGACCAGCAGGTAATTGACAAACCGGGGACTGAGGTTGACATTGCAGCAAACATTCAGATTAAAGAGCGATCGCGCTACGTTTCCAGAGGCGGCGACAAATTAGCCAAAGCTTTAGAAGTTTTTGCGATTCCCGTGGCGGGCAGAATTTGTCTCGACGGCGGCATTTCCACAGGCGGTTTTACCGACTGTCTGCTGCAAGCAGGCGCGGCCCTAGTCTACGGGATAGATGTGGGCTACGGGCAAGCAGATTGGGGCTTGCGCAACGATCCGAGGGTAATTTTGAAAGAACGCACCAATTTGCGGTACATGACTGCTGCTGAGCTTTATGGCGAGTCACCCCCCCCAGCCCCCCCTTGTCAAGGGGGGGAGCAAGAGTTGCCCCGGGCTGGTGCTTGGCCAAAAGGAGTTTATGCAGATTTGGCGGTAGTAGATGTGTCGTTTATTTCCCTAACTAAGATTTTACCGGCGCTGTGGGAATTGTTGGTGGCGCCGCGAGAAGCCGTATTGTTGGTAAAGCCGCAGTTTGAAGTTGGGCGCGATCGCGTCGGGAAAAAAGGCGTAGTCAGAGACTCGGCAACTCAAGCCGATGCGATTTTTCAAGTGTGGAAGGCAGCCACAGCTTTAGGATGGCAGGAAAGAGGCTTAACGTGGTCGCCTTTACTTGGCCCGGCCGGTAATATCGAGTATCTTTTATGGTTGGGGATCGATCGCGAACAGGAACCAGACCAAAGTGCGATCGAAGAAGGTGTTGTGAAGGAACGGATCTCAGAAGTCGCGAAAGCGGCCGCGCGGGAACTTGTCAATCGATTTTAGATTTTAGATTTGAGATTTTAGATTGACTTCAAAATGTCGAGCCGAGCAATTTTAAAAGTCAAATATCGATTTGAGATTTGAGATTTGAGATTTTAGATTGACTTCAAAATGTCAAGCCTAGCAATTTTAAAAGTCAAATTTGTAACTCCAGATTTATCTAAAATTTCAAGTTGTTTTGTCAATCAGACTCCTAAACTTTCACAAGAGTGAATAATTCCATGCAGTCATTAAAACAAGTCGGTTCGATTTTACTGTACGTTCTAGGTGGCATCGGATATCTGGCGAGTGCAGCCACTATTGTAGGCGTTTCAATTCTCATCAAATTCGCAGCTCTGCTAGTGGCCGACAAATTATTATATACAATTCTGATAATCGGCGATTTGTTGAGGGGCATCGAAATTATTGACCTGTTAAATATATTGGTATTTGCTTTTATCGGCATGGGATTTGGTGTCGCTACAAAACTGCTACCCCCTAAATACGGCCGCCAAATTAGTGCGGCTTTGTTGATTCCTATAGTTCCGTTAGTTTTCATGAGTACGCCAGCCATCAGATATAATTCTTGGCTGGAAAAAGTAGGGGAATCGGATAACTTATTGCCTGCGGAAACGACAACATTAACTAACTCATTTTTGAAAAGAAAGGTAGGATTGGAGGGTTTTCTCGGTTATTATGTATATACCGGTCAGTTTCCGGTGATTCCGACGAAACAATCTGAGATGAAAGACCTCGACAGCTTTGAAAAAAAAGTTAATTCCCGGTTTGTGCAGTTAACAGGTATTGCTCCGACTATTGTTTCTTGGTCAATGCGGGTTTGTTTTTGGCTGATTAGACTATTTTACTTTTGTATAGCGGTAATTGCGACGATCGCGCATTTTAGAGAAGGTGTGAGAATCGCGAGACGATAAGAATGCAAATAAGACTCGGCGGTTGAAACCGCTGCTATACAAACTTTCGTCTGCCTCCGCAGACTGAAGATAAGACGGGCGCGGTTGAAACTGATCCTACACAAACGTGTTAGCCTTCCCGAAGGGTAGTCTGCCTCCGCAGTGTAAAGAAAATAAGGTAATTTGAATTGTCCAGTCTTCAACCGGCCCGAAAGCGGGTTTTCTTTGTATAGACGCGGTTTCAACCGCCGAGTATTCTGAAAAAAATAAGGTAATTTGAATCGTTCAGTCTTCAACCGGCCCGAAAGCGGGTTTTCTTTGTATAGACGCGGTTTCAACCGCGCCCGTCTTCTGCAATTTTTAGGACTCAGTAATCAGTTGACCAATTTTTATTAAGATTTGAAGAACCGTATAAAGTTCGTTTGTTAAAGGAACAGGTGAAAATATTCTTGATAAGTCATATTTAGGTGGATTCTGAAAGTCTAGCTTGACGAATACAATTTCACTGCCATTTGTCATTGCAGCAAAACTCGGTCTATCCTTCCGAGGATTGGCTGTCATGTATGCTAGTGTTTGGGAAAGTGCAGACATTACTGAAATGGTGGTGCGCTTCGACTCTAAGAGTGTCACCCAAAACTGATTTTGCATCACTAAAACATCAATCCGTCCTTTGAGAGTTTCTATTTCCTCATCCTCCTCATCTAAAACAATTTGTACAGATTTTTCAGCAGTCATTTTAAAAGGTGGGTCTTCAACAGTTGACAGTTGACAGTTGACAGTTGACAGTTTGAGAGCGACCTCTACCTAGAAGGAAGAGGATTGGAGTAATGAATAGTCTGATTTTAATTTCTCCCTCACTCGCGAGAGGCTTTCAACCAATTATTTCTGGTAAAAACCCGCTCGTTCCAATAGAGGGGAACCCATGATTAGCGTGACTGTTCCTTCTGTAAGATTTCCATCATTTAGATGATAGAGATATCGGCGCCGAATCAAATTGAGAGCGGCTTTATCAGCTTCTGTAATTTCGGGCAAATCCTCATACCATTCGGGAAAAAATCCCTCGGATTCAGTTCGCGTAATATTGAATCGAGATTCAACATCTGCTAAAGTTGGGATGAGTTCAGTAATGGCTGTGGTTTGTGTCATATTTTAAATTCTTGCTGCAAGCGATCGATAATTGTATTGCAGGTTGGTAGTGAGGACTTCAGTCCGCAGGTTGGTAGTGAGGACTTCAGTCCGCATCAGTTTGATCGTTCGGACTTCAGTCCGCATCTCTCGTCTGAGGACTAAAGTCCGAACGATCAACCAAGTTGATGATAGCTCGACCGGATGTGGTATTATTTGTGATAGCTGCTGGATAAAGATCGCCTTTTTTTAGCTAGGGCAATTTTTAGTTACCAATTTTGAATTCTTGCTGCAAGCGATCGATAATTGTATTGCGCTCAATGGTAGCGAGAATCTCTTGAATGACAGTATCTTGTCCCAGGGGGCCCCAAGTGCAGCCTCTTTCTAAATAAACTTGGGCGGCGCGACCGACAGCATAGGTTCCGTAAGCTGCTAAACTAGCTTGAGTGACAGCGACTCCGGCGAAGGTAGAAAAGCCGATATGCGGCGCAGCAGCGGCGGCACTTTTGCCAAATCCCAAGAGAAAACTGCTTCCCAATTCTCCCAAAAGTACGCCGCCAGCGCTGGAGAAAATAGTTTGCCAAAGTTTGCCAGCTTCGTAACCAGTCATGGGTAAACCGTAAAGTCTGGATAAAGAGCGAATTAAGGCTAAATCTGCAACAGTTGCGCCCATGACATCTAGGAAAGCAACAGGATTTAAACCGACAGCCAAAGCTTTATATTTCGCAAATTGCCAGATTAAATCTTCGGCTTCTGTTTGGCGCAATTTGAGAATTTGATGAGCAAGATTTGCTTCGGCATCTCTAGCTTCTACTAAAGCATTGAGTGCGAGGAGCGATCGCCCTTCTCTGTTAAGAATTGTCAAAATTGTGTGCTTGAGTTCGTCTATTTGGGGAGGCGGCGACTCCCATTCGTGAGTGATACTTCCATCTGACCATTCTACCCGCACTTGCACCGGTGCGGGTTCGGCGGCTACCATGACTATTTCTAAAGATTTGGCTGTTTTGGCGGGTGATTTTGCTGTAGATTCATGAGGAGGGATGTTGTTTTGGCGATCGTCCAAATCTTCCTTATCTGTTGCATCTGTTACCTGAGCCGCTGCTAACTGTTCGGAATTTCCCAGCGCTTGCAAACTTTGGTAAATAGCTTTTCTGTCTAATTCAGGATACAGGTCAATTTTATTAAAAACTAAAATTAGCGGTTTTTGAGCTGTTTGCAATTCGCACAAAGCTTGATATTCAGTGCGGGTGATATCGCCAGCTACAACAAACAGAATTAAGTCAGCTTGGCGAGTTACTTGTTTCGCCATGTCGCCGCGCACTTCCCCGCCAACTTCATCAAGTCCGGGAGTATCAATTAACTCAACTTGAACCCCCCCCGGCCCCCCCTTACCAAGGGGGGGTTGGGGGGGTTCTACGCCCTCAAGGAGGGGTAAAGGCACATTCCAGCGCACGGAACGCGGCCACTGAGTCACGCCGTTGAGGGGGCCTGTTTGCAAGATTTTTTGACCCAACAGCGCGTTTAATACGGCTGATTTGCCGCGACTTACTAGCCCGAAAGTTGCAATCCGAATGATGTTGTGGTCGAGTTTTTCCGAGGTAGAAGTTAAAATATCTAACTGAGTTTGCAGCGCCGCTTCTAATTCTGTGTTGTTGGAGTTTTTTTGGCCTTGGCGCAGGTGGGAATACCGCGCGAGGGCTTCGCGCAAACTGGCGCGGGCTAGGGATAAGCGATTTTCTTGGATGGAATTGTCAGCCATTGGCGATCGGCTTTTTTAAGCTATGTAATTGAGCGTGGAAATATAACATTCTCTTTCTTATTTTAATACAATTTTTGATAATTTTATAGTTTTTTATTGGGGAGTTAGGTAGGGAAACGGCACTGCGATATATGTCAGCTTAAGACAAAAAATTTTGATAAATTTCGTCTGTAGCCGAGGCCCGATCCCCCTAAATCCCCCTTAAAAAGACCCACTTTGATGATGACTTCCAGTTCCCCCCTTATTAAGGGGGGTTAGGGGGGATCTAGGCCTAATCGTCCAACAGACAAGGTTTCTGACCACCCCTGCGTCCAGATGCTTCTAATTTGCCGCCGACTTAACAGCCTGGGGCCCAGATGTCTGAGGCGAGAGACGACTCGCCACTTCGTTGACGAAAGATTGCAAGAAGGAAACTTGCTGATTTTGCATAAATACTGCTTGCAAAGTTTTAGTCAATTCAGTAAGATTGAAAATGCCTTTAGCAGCATTTTCCAGTTCTTGACTTTGGAAATATTCAATCAAACTCAGTCCGGCTATTCTCGTAAAATAGGCGGCACTAATTCCCTGCACCGCGCCTCCTGCTGCATAGGTAACAGCATTGCTTTTCAGCAGTCCAGTAATAGTTTGGGTAGACAGTTCTACTAATCCCAGTTTGAACATTTGGCTTGCCAAAGTTGCCGCTACTGTCTTAGCTTGGTCTAAGGAAAACTGTTGCTTGTAGATAGCACCGAGGTCGATTACCAGTTGGGTGCTGATGGCGGTTGTTGCTAGCAAGTCTAAGGCGGGAACCGGATTAGCAAACACGGCGGCGGCGGCGATGTACTGATATTGTTCGATAATGGGAATTGCCCGATCGCGCCTGACGCCATTTAATAAGGTTTTTGCCTCTAATTTGATACTTGCAGCCTCGCGCACTGCACTCGCCCAGACCAACTGTTGCCGTTCTTGAGTTAAGATTTGAGTGAATCTTTCTGCCAGCGGTTCGAGTTGAGAAACTTGATTTTCGATCCGTTCTTGAACAGTGCCGTCCGCTTGATGCTGCCGCACTTTAATCGAATTGGGAGAAGCTGCGATCGCAATTATATCTTCTGTCCCCAATATTCCCTGCATTCTTTGGTGCAACTGCTGCAAAATTTGCGACTGCTGCGCTGGCAAATATTGGTCGAGTTTGTTCCAGACTAGCAGCACGCGCTGACCTGCGGACGCTAGCTGAGATAATGTTTGAAATTCGGAATCCGTGATGTCGCCCGCTGTTACAAACAGCACTAAATCGCCGCCGATTTTGGCATCAACATTTGTTGTATTGGCAAACAGCGGTGCTGTTTCTGAGAAAATCAGCTTTTGCGGCTGTTGAGATGCCCAATTAGAGTTTAAAACTTTAATTAAGGCAGTTTTGCCGACAGCTTTGCCGCCAGTTACGGTAATCCGCAAATCTTGTCTGTCTAATTCGGCTTTGAGCCGATCGAGCTTTGCTGTTAGATGAGCCGGATTTAGCGAGTTTTTGGCTTCTGAGGCGAGCAATTTAATTGCTGCTTCGGCCTGCGCGATCGCTTTTTCGGCTGCTTCCCTGTCGGCCAGGGGTTGCGGGAGTGCGAGTTCGAGTTTGGGGGATTGTTGGCGCCACCACCAATACCCCGCACCGGCAGCCGCCAAGCCGATGAGTGCCGTTTCGCCCATTTCTGAACCCGAATGCTGTAGAGTTTCCAACAGCCACAGCGCTGCTGAAAGTCCTATTCCGCCTATCAAAATCGGTCGCCGCAAGTTAAGTGTCATTTTTCCCTTCCTGTGGGTATTATTGCCAAGCTTAACCTTACCGGGCTTGGCCTCCCTCCCTATATTCCATCGTACCTCTGCGGCATCCAAACTGGCGATCGGGCGATCCCACTTTTGGTGCGGGATTTGCGGCCTGCTGTATTATCAACTTTTTGCACTTTTGCAAAAAGTTGATAATAGGACTGAAGTCCTCCCTACAAACTCAGAGGTTTTTTAATTAAATATTTGTATAAAATATTTAATTTTTTTCGAGGTTAATTATTCTTGAAACTGCGCTTTAAAAACATCAATTATCTCTGTTGGAATTGCTCGCGGTCGCATTGTCACAAGTTCCACCCACACCCAAAGCGCCTCTGCTTTTAACAAGATTTCGTCACTCCCATTCGAGCGAATTTCGTAGCGGCGGACGGCCCGCGGCCCGCGCATCTGTTCGATCCAAGTCGATATCTCCAGTCTATCGCCCGCGGCTGCCGATCGCAAATAATCAATTTCTATCCGCCGCATTACAAAAACGCCGCCCAATTCCCGGTAGCGGTCTAGCGTAAATCCCAAATGTTCTAAATGTTCGATCGCAGCGTGTTCTAAATAATGCTGGTACACTGCATTATTGACGTGACCGAGGGCGTCCATTTCGTAATGGCGCACTCTAATTTGTGCAGTAAATGGCGTCAATTTCTCACCTTTCCAGTTGTTGCGTTATTTTGTAGTCCCGAGTGCGATCGAAAATTCAAGTTGATACTCTATCGGAACTGATTGCACGTTACACTAACAGTCCTGGACGCACGGGGAGTCAGAAACCGGGTTTTTTACGAAAATCTTCTCTCCTCGTCACAGATTAGGAAAAAAACCCGGTTTCTTTGGTACTGATGCGTCCAGGACTGACTAAAAAATAGTTGAAACGCTAATGCTTCCCGGTTAATCTTAGTCTTGGACGCACTGGCGGCCGTGACCTTGTTGTAAGTGCGTCCAGGACTAAATCTTTGATAAATCTGACGGGTAATTGACTAATCTCCCAGGCAAATTCCCAAACCGCGGGCCGTTTTAACCAGAGTACCGTCGAAGTCTACAGGTCTGTATTTGGAAATCGCATCTTCCAGCGCAACACTCACAACTTCCCGCTGTTGCCAAGATACCATGCGGTCATATTTCTCTTCGGCAACTAAATCAACTGCTGCGACACCAAAAGCCGAAGCAATTAATCTTTCTAGCGGAGAAGGCATTCCCCCGCGCTGAGTGTGTCCCAAAACTGTGACGCGAGTTTCTGCACCGCTACAGTCAGAAATTGTATCAGCTAAATACTGACCTATTCCGCCTAATCGACTTTGGCCTAAGCGATTTGTGTGCATTACTAACTCGCCTGCTTCTGTGCGCACAGCCTCCGCTACTATAATTAAACAGTAGTTTTTTCCGCGTTGTTGGCGTTCTTGAATTTTCGCGCAGATTTCGGAAATTTTGTAAGGAATTTCGGGAATCAGAATTATATCAGCACCGCCAGCAATTCCGGCACTGATCGCAATATGTCCGGCGTCCCGTCCCATGACTTCAACAATCATCACGCGGCTGTGACTTGCCGCAGTAAAATGCAAGCGATCTAGTGCTTCTGTGGCAATATTGACAGCAGTATCAAAACCGATAGAACGCTCGGTAATACCGACATCATTATCAATAGTTTTAGGAATAGCAACTAAATTCAAATTGCCTTGTTGTGCAATCTTCCTGAGAATGGCGAGACTGCCATCGCCACCAATGCCAATTAAGGCATCCAAACCTAGTTTGTGATAGCCTTCGATAATGTCATCAGAGCGATCGCGCAAACTGCCATCAGACATAGGGAAAGCAAAAGGGTTGCCCTCATTTGTAGTCCCTAGCATCGTACCGCCAATGGTCAGCCAGGAGTCTACTTTCTCAACATTCAAGGCCATTGCTTCAGGAGGCCGACTCATCAATCCTTTTGTGGCTTGACGAATGCCCATCACTTTCCAATTGTAAGTTTCCGTGGCGCGGTAAACAACGGCTCGAATCACTGCATTTAAGCCTGCACAGTCACCCCCGCTGGTGAGAATGCCGATACATTTTTGTTCTCCCATAATTTAGCCAGACTTTTGTTCCTCAGAACATGGTTGATATTTTTAGATCCCGATTCGTCCAATCCTGATTTTCGACGTAAGTAGTTACAAATAAACTTTACTCTGTAACAGAAGGTAAAGCTATAATAACCTTTGTAATTGCTTCGTTTCACTTTGTTTCACTGGCAATGACATACTTATGTATTTTCAAGCTTCATCGACCTAATTGAGCAGCTCATCTCTGATGCACCCTACAAGTTCGATAGCCAACTTTCGTAGCGTCCCAAATCACCGTCTCAAATACAACATCAATTTTACTTGGGATTGAGGCGTTTAGAAACTTGGTTGATGATACCGCTGAGAATTGCACCGCCCATCAGAATACCGAGGGCAGGATTAAATACGGGCTGCCAAAGACTGTACCACAAATCGAAACCGAGATTAACCCCGGTCGATCGCCCAGCTACGGCGATCGCAAACCACCCAAAAATAGCCAACACGAAAAACACATCAGCTACTAGAATCAAGTTGATAAAGTTAAGAATTTTATCTTTCATGGTCGAGGGTTCCTTTTGAGTGTATATGTGTCAAGTTTTGGCAAGCGGTTGTTCATTCAGTTGACAGTTGACCTGTGACAGTTGACCTGTGACAGTTGACAGTTGATGAAAGGAGGGCGACCTCTACCTAGAATGAAGAGGATTGAAGTAATGAATAGTCTGATTTTAATTTCTCGCCTTTAGGGGAGAGGCTTTAAACCAATTCTTTCTGGTAAGGGAGGGGATGGATAGCTGCAACAGGCGATCGAATCAAGATAAAATATCATTGAATTGTTTTCGCATACTTGTGGTCAAAATATGGTTCGCTATACACTTCCTCAAAGCCCCGAAATTATTTTAACCGTCAAAGGGAAAGATTCAGTCAAAGCCCGCGAAGAAGCTATGGATCGGCTGATGCTGCTGATGGATGAAGGCAAATTGCCTACAGAGCTCGCCGAAGGATTCGGGCCCAAGCAGTTTGTTGAAGTTAAGGATATCGAAGATGCCGCGTCTGAAGGCGAGGACGCGATTACTGAAGCCGTGCAGGTTTTGAGCAATTTGGCAAGTCTAAAATTGAAAGTCATGGAATCCCGGGAAGAAGCGCTAAAAATCCGGGAGGCGATCGACATTTTGTTTACAGATGAGGCTGTGAGTGCCGAGGAAATTGGTCGTCTGAAAGACGGTTTTAAGGTTCTCAAAAACTTCGCTCAAGCTAACGTTCGCTATCGAGAAGCTAGGGGTAAAGCTGAAGAAGCGCGGGCAATTCTCGACGAAGCTTTGCAATCTGTGGAAGCGGAAAAAAAGGCGCCGAAGTCTGCAAAATAGTAGCTAACAGTAGGGTGCGTCAGGGCGCAAATTCTTAGTTTGCGATCGTAGTATTCTGACCTGACGCACCCTACAATAACTACTGTATAAGCGCAAAAAAAGGCGCAGAAATCGGCGAAATAACAGTACAGAGACACCAGTTTTTATAGGTAACAAAGAGTGTCCGTTTTCTGGATATGCAATCTCCCGTTAATTGCCCGTAATAAAAATGGTGTCGAGCGTTCGGAATGCAAGTCCTCATACTTTGGATGAGGACTGAAGTCCTCACTACAAACCTGATAACGGTTATTTTACCGGATATAAGATAAATCCGATCGACCTTATTAAAAGCAGGAAATACTTATGAGCGAACAACAAACAGGAATTCTCAGAAACACAATGACAGGCAGCTTGGTGCTGGCCAAAAAATTAGGTTTTGAACCGAAAACTGTGATAGATGTCGGTGCAGCCTTGGGAACATTTAACCTTTACGAAACTTTCCCCAATGCGCGACATTTGCTCATTGAACCCATCGCCGAAAATGAACCTTATCTCGCCAAAATTTGCCGCAAGCTCAAAAGTGCAGAATACATTATTGCTGCGGCGGCCAAAGAATCGGGAGTTTTAACTCTCAGCGTCAGTCCCGGGATGTTGCACTCTTCGATTTCAGAAAATCCCGTTACTGACAGCAGCAATCCTTATTTGAGAAACATTCCAGCAATTACGCTGGATCGAATATGCAGGGAAAGAAATTTGCCGGGCCCGTATTTAATAAAGGTTGATGTAGATGGAAAAGAATTAGATGTTTTAGCGGGAGCAACTGAGATTTTGCAGCAGACAGAATATGTAATTGTAGAAGTTACTTTTTTCGGTCAGATGTATGATGTAATGAGTTTTATGAAGTCCCAAGGATTCGCAGCTTACGATATTGTTGATTTGTCATATCGCCCGACCGATCAGGCTTTGTGGCAAGTTGACATGGCTTTTGTTAAAGAATCGGGTCAATTTAGAAGAGATAGCAGTTTCGCGACCGGACAGCAGGATATCGAAGCACTTAACTCGCATCTCAAAGCTTATCGGGAAGGTTTCATCAAACACATTGAAACTCATTACAGCGACCCAGTAGAGCCGGAACCACAGGTCAGTCAAGCTGTTTTGGGCGAAGATTATGTCATCATTTAACTCAAGTTGCTTCCATCGGATACCAAATCCGGGTCGCACTTCGCACGCTTATTTAATTAATCCTCAACATCTAAAAAACTGGTTTTCTAAATGCTGCTCTTGTCGTCTCTAAGCCAATTGTGAATCGTTGAGTTGCTGGCGGTCGAAGCTGTCAACCATCAACCAATGGAGGCTCTCAATTCTAGTTCTTTAGCCCAAGGTATTGCTGCCAAAATATAGTAGATGTCATTTCCTTTGAAGCACTTTTCCATTGTGTACTTATGGATGACCATTCATTACTACCTTCAGCAGCAACTTTAAACCACCTAGTCAAAAGGTTAGTACCAGCTAATTTATCTACCTCATTTTGGTTATTATAGCTTTTACTAAGCTTTACAATGCTCATGTGAAAGGTTTCTGGGTCACAGTTTTTGATAAAATCTGGGCCTTTTAGATAGTCTTCAAAAGCTTTTACAACCATCTCTACATGATTATAATCAAATTTTGCTAAAGCCTGAAGTATTACTTTGGTCAAATGCTCAACTGCATCCATATATTCTGGAGAATAATGGATGGAATAAGCTATTAAATCATTGCGGATATAATAATAATTTTCCCAATTTACATTTTTGGCAGAAGCTGGTTGATGCCACACCGCCATTGATGGAAAAGCTACAATGTTATTGCCCAACTCTTTTATTCTTAAACCAAACTCTACATCATCTATTTTGATAAAGAAAGGCAGCGGTAATTTAGTTTGTTCAACAAGTTCCTTAGAAAAAGAGAAAAACCAAAATCCGCCATAGTCTACATCTTCTTCCTTGAGCAACCTGTTGAGAGAATTAGAATCTCGTAAATCGATATTATAATTTAAAGCAATTAATGCCCCAGGCCCAAATCCTCTAGTTTTAGAATAGGCGTTGTACGATGCTCCTGCTTCATACAACATATGCTTTTTTTGTAAATTTAGCAGTCCACCCGCTACAGCAAAATCAGAATTGGCGTATTCATACAAAGGAAATAATTTATAAATACATTCACTTTCTAACTCTATATCATCATCCATAAGCAAAAAATGAGAATATTTTTTTTCCTCTAAAGCTTCGACCAACCCTCTGGTAAAGCCCCCGCTTCCACCAGCATTTATATTAGGAACTAGCCTCAGTTTTGGCTTTCCGAAATCAGCTTTGTCTAAAGTTCTACCATTATCAACCACGAATACTTTAAAGTCCTTGGTTTCTAGCAATTCATCTTGAAAAATGGCAGTTAATGTATTTTGTATGAAGTCCTCTTTTTTAAAGGTGCAAATGACAATCCCCAATGATGCTTCTCTAGTTTTACTTTGATCGGTTGCTATCCATGCCCCTTTAAATTCACCCTGTTCACTAGAACAGGTTATTTCAAAATATATTCGGCCCGCTTTTTTGCCTTGAAGGAGATTTATTGGTGAGATTTTTACAGGGTCAGAGAATTGACATTTCTCAAAGCTCTCTTCAGAAATTATTTCTTTGGTTTTTTGTCCATCAAATTCTCGGTAAACAGAAACTTTAAAATCGCCTTCAAGTTTCAGCAAGTAGTAGATAGAGCTAAGAGTTGTATATTGAGTATAAAATCTCTCGTAAAACGAATTAAAGTAAGAATTTGAGGAGACAACACCACCCTGAGATAAAACAACTTTTTTGTCATCTTCCTGGTAGTTTATAGATGCAGATTCATTACACCGTATGTATACATCCGAGCTTTCGGCTGATTTTGGTAACTTAATTCCAGCTAATATGTTCATGTAATATCTACCCCTTATTGTAGTAAGCTTAGTTATTTTATTTTACTGGTGTTAAACAGTCTTAGCTTAAGAGTAATTTGTGGATAGGTTCTAGTACCTCCTCCTTTAGGCATAACTCCTATCACATTTTTTTAAGTCGTGGATAAAGGGATTGATATCGAAACCAAGCCTCTTCTAGGATTGGATCAACTGATTGGGGAGTGGCAGCAAGTGTTGGTGTGGCTGCCAGTTTGATCGTGTCATTAGCATCTGCGTATACGCCAATTCCGATACCCGCTAATAGAGCAGCACCACGCGCGGAAGCAGCAGCAACTGTAGTTGCATAGAGGGGTATTCTCAATACATCGGTCAGTAATTGTTTCCAAGGCATTTCTGCCGTTCCACCGCCTGCTAAACGCAGTTCTGTCGCTTTAAAACCTGTTGCTTCAAGTGCCTCAAAACCTTGTCGCAAGGCAAAAGCAACTCCCTCTAAAGCTGCCCGCATCAGGTGCGCCTGTGTGTGATGAAGTCCAAGCCCCACCCATGCCCCACGTACATAGGGGTCGAGGTGTGGAGTTCGCTCACCCGTGAGGTAGGGCAAAAATGTCAACCCTTCACATCCTGGGGGAACAGAAAACGCTTTACTATAGACTTCCAGCCAGCTCAAGCCGAGGATACCTCGCACCCACTCAAGCGCTAACCCCGCATTTTGCATTGCTGCAAGGGCGTACCACTGGTTAGGTACGGCGGTTCGATAGAGATGTGTACGACCGTGACGATCGATAATTGGTTGCGATCGAGGTGTAATGATTTGAGCGCCTGTGCCGATCGTTAGTTGAACCAATCCAGGCTCTAGTAGTCCGTTACCAAGCGCTGCCGCTGCGGTATCCGCAGCACCAGCGATAACGGGTAAGCCAACTCTTAAGCCAAGATGCTCTGAAGCAATAGTTGTTAGGTAGCCAGCGATCGCACTAGAGGGGATAATTTTTGGTAACCAATCACCACGTAGATTCAGCGCCCCAATTGCTTCCCCAGCCCAGTTGTCCGACACAACATCGTAAAGCAAAGTACCGCTAGCATCAGATGGTTCGGTTGCGACTTCTCCAGTCATCCGTAACCGCAGCCAATCTTTTGGCTGGAGTGCCCAACGCGCTTCGGTGTAGACAGTAGCCTCGCGTTCTCGCAGCCACAACAAAGTTGGACCCGCCATTCCAGCCGTAATCGGGTTGCCCAAGCGCTCTAGAATAGCGGCATCGAGTGAATGATAAGTGTTAAGCGTGGCACTAGAGCGAGTATCTGCCCAGAGGATAGCAGGACGCAGGGGCTGACCGGACTCCGAAGCTAGGACAACACCGTGCATTTGTCCTGAAAGTGCGATCGCCTGTACTTGGTCAGCATGATTTCCTACAGCCTTCCTAACAGCCTCGCCAACCGCTAACCACCAATCTTCTGGTTCCGACTCAGCCCATCCAGGGTGGGGTGCATGAACGGGATAAGAGCTTGATGCTTCACAAGCAGTGGTTCCGTCTGTCGCTAGGAGCAATGCCTTAGCAGAGCCTGTTCCTAAATCTATACCAAGCAGCATGATAGCTAATCCTCAAATCATTCAGTATTTCAGCAAACGGGCGATTGCTTTTACCAATTCCTCCGGTTCGACAGGCTTGGAGATATGCATCCCAAATCCGGCCGCTAAGGCTTGCTGCTGATTGATTTCTCCGGCATAGGCAGTAAGTGCGATCGCAGGAATCGTGCCTCCCTGTTGGGGTGACCGCTTTCTAATTTGCCGAATCAGGGCATAACCATCCATCTCTGGCATCCCAATGTCACATAACAGCAGATCCGGGACAGATTGATTCAGGAGAGTCAACGCCTGTGCAGAGGAAGCGGCTGTCGTAACTTGTGCGCCAGACTGCATTAGGGTGAATGCTGCCAAATCCCGCATATCTGGATCGTCGTCTACAACCAAGACATGAATACCTGTTAAGTCTGCCGCACTTTCTGGGTGTCTGTCATCAGAAGAGGGTTCCGGCTCGACAATGTTTAACGGTAGGTGGATAGTAAATGTAGCTCCTAAATTCTGTCCTAGGCTGTCTGCTTGAACGGTTCCTCCATGCAGTTCGGTAAAATGGCGGACGATCGCCAGTCCCAATCCCAATCCGCCAAATTGTCGAGTCGTTGTGCCATCTTCTTGACGGAAGTAGTCAAACACATGGGGTAAGAAGTCTCGACTGATGCCTCTTCCCGTATCTTTGACTTGAATCTGAGCATAGGTGCCAACCTGCTCTAGTTGCACCTCGATTCGTCCTCCGCTTGGGGTGAACTTCACGGCATTGGAGAGGAGGTTCCAGACTACCTGTTGGAGGCGATTTGTATCGCCTGAAACCGTTCCTGAAATCGGATTGAATGTAGTCTGGATTTGAATGTGTTTAGCTTCGGCTGCCAGTCGCACCGTTTCCAGTGCAGCCTCAATCGTTGCTGCTAAATTCACGATCGCGACCTTTAACGTCATTTTTCCTTGCAGAATGCGCGAGACATCCAACAAGTCCTCAATTAATTGAGCTTGCAGCTTGGCATTGCGTTCGATCGTTTCCAGGGCTTGCTGGGTTTTTGTGGCATCTAGTCGCCCAGTTCGTAGCAATTTTGTCCAGCCCAGAATCGGATTGAGAGGCGATCGCAATTCGTGGGACAATACCGCTAAAAATTCGTCTTTAATCCGGTTAGCGGCTTCGGCTTTGGCGCGATCGCGTTGAGCCACCCGGTACAACTGAGCATTATCGATCGCCAAAGAAGCACGACGAGCCAATTCCTCTGCCAGTTGCAAATCTGCCGAGGTGTACTGTCGTTGAGATTCGGCACAGATAAAGGAGATGACTCCTATAATCCGTGCCTGAGTTCGTAGTGGCACCGTCATTACAGATTTGAATCCAACCTGCCGCAGAATCTCTAAATGCTCTGCGTCACGCGCTGCCTGTACTAACAGTTCATCCGGAATCTCCGGCACAAAATCCGGTTGCCCAGTTCGCAATGTGTATGCAGCACCGCGAGGGTCATCCGGCTTCATAGGATACTTGTCTCTAATCTGATATGCCCATGAAAGCTTGGCAGGGTCAATGTGAGCCACTGCAATCTGCTCGATCGAACCATCTTCCTCAACGATGTGAACCGTACACCAGTCGGCTAATTCCGGTACTGTAAGCTGCGCGACTCGCTCTAGAGTCGTTTGATAATCAAGTGAGGATGCAAGCACTGCACTCGCCTCAGAGAGAAAACGTTGGGCACGTTCTAAATGCACCCGTTCCGTCACATCTACCACATAAACTAGAACGCCTTCTACCTGACCGTTTGAGTTAACGGTCGGAAGATAGTAAACATTGTAGTAACCGGGATGGCGATCGCTGCGTCCAGGAGTATTCACCGCAAAGTTGGTTGAAATGAAGGGATTGCCTGTGGCGTAAATCTGATGAAAGACTTCGACTAATTTGGGATCGAACTGACCAAAAAGTTCTGGAATTGAATAGCCTAAGTGTTGCTCGCGGGTTAATCCATTAATTTCTGCTAATGCTTCGTTGATGGCAATAAATCGCTGCTTTTCATCTAAAAGAGCAAGCCCAATGGGTGATGTTTCAAAGATGGTTTCCAGTTGGCGCTGTGCGGCTTCCGCTTCAGATCTTGCAATGCGCTCGCGTTCTAAAAGTTGTTCTCGTTCTTGTTCTGCTTGCTTGCGCTCCGTCACATCCAGCACCAGCGATAACACCGAAATCATCCGTCCCGATTCGTCCCTGAGACTGGAGTTATACCACTCGCAATGAACAATGTTGCGATCTTCCGTGTAATTGCGGTTGTATGAAAAAATATGGGGTTCTTCACCATAGACCAGCCGTTGGCAGACTTCAGCAACCGGTTCCAGGTCTTCCTCAAAGACAAAAGGTATCTCTGTTAAAGATTTGCCCAGCATTTCTTCGGCTTTCCAGCCCAAAATGCGCTCTGCACCAGCAGACCACCGAAGGACTCGAAAATCTCGATCCCATTCAACGACTGCCATTGGAGAGTTTTCAACATGGAAGTTGAGCTTTTGTAGGGCTTGACGCAACGCCTCTTCCGCTTGCTTGCGTTCTGTGATATCTATGACGACGCCGATCGAGTGCTTGGGATTTCCCTGAGCATCATAAGTAAACTGTCCTCTCGCTTCAACCCAGTGTATGGAGCCATCAGACCAACGCAGGCGATATTCATGGTGATACTCTTTCTTTTCAGCTATAGCTTGCTGAAATTTCAGATCGGCGGATGCTAGGTCATCGGGATGAACCCGACTTGCCCAAACCTCATAGCTGGGTTCGCACTCATTCGGTTGTAGATCCAGGACGGTGAAGTGTCCTTCTGACCAAAGCAATGCATCGGTCTGTATGTCCCAGTCCCAGGTTCCCATGCGTCCAACCTTCAGAGCGAGTTGCAGGTGAGCTTCACTTTCTCGCAATTCCGCTTCTGTTCGCGATCGCTCCACGGCTAGCCAGGTTTTTTGAGCAATTCGCTCCATCAGTTCCACCTCTTCCTTTGTCCAGTGGCGAACAGAGATATGGTGCAACACCAACAATGCAACAAATCGCCCTTCTTTGACTAAGGGAACACACAGAAGAGACTTGGTTTCGATTGCATCGAAGGCAGCAGCCCCCGCTCCGGCAGTCCGAGGATCGGCATCAACATCATTTACGATGATAGTTTTGCCCTGCTTTAATTCAGCAATGATTTCAGGGCCAAACGAATCCAGGTGATGTCTACCCACCACGCTGATTACACCATTGCAATAGTCGCGATCGACGATGACATATTCCTGAGTAGAATCAATTTCACCGTAGGTACAGCGAGTGACACCAAAGTGCTCTCCTGCGGAGCTAACCACTCGCCACATAATTTCCTTCGAGTCTTGAATGGCACGAATCGCGTCATTCAGTTCAATCAAAAACTGCTGCTGACGTTCTTTTTCCTGTAGCTCTGTCAGCAGTGACTCAATCTGTCGCCGAGCCTGTACCTGGGCTGTCACTTCCATGTTATAAATCAACACGCCCTGAATGGTTCCCTCAGCATCCCGCCAAGCCGGACAGACGCAGTTGAAAAATCCCTCTTCTAACACACCATCGCCGTTCCGATCCCAGTAAGCAGGCGACTCATTCCGAATGAACGTTTCTCCCGTCCGGTAAACGCCCTCAATGACATCAAAGTAAATTTGCCCCTCTAGCTCCGGGAAAACCTCCCGCATTGATTTTCCGATCGTGTCTGGAGTGCGCCCAACCACTTGTAAATAACTTGGATTGGCAAATTCATAGACAAGATCGGCACCTTTAACAATGCCAATCATCGCAGGCAATTGCATCAAAATTTCATACAACCGCTTGCGTTCGGTTTCTGCTGAGTGTCGGGCAGTTTGTTCTCGTTTTAAAAGGCGATCGCGCTCTGCTTCGATCTGTTTGCGTTGGGTGATGTCAACCGAAACGCCAATCATACGAACTCCCCGTCCGGTTTCATCCAGATAAACTCGTCCCTGACTGTTGATCCAGCGCACAACGCCGTCTGGACTAATTACCCGATACTCCTGCCTGTAGGACTGTTCGACCGAATTTGCCCCTTGGGTCGCTTGGATCGCCCGTTGTCGATCGTCTGGATGAATGAGCGCAAAAAATTCTTCTGCTGTACCTTCTTGAACACCCCAAACTAAGAGAGCATTAGCAGAACACAACACCCGATTGGTTTTTAAATTCATATCCCAGACAACCGTTTGAGCCGCCGTCAGTGCTAATTGCAGGCGTTCATCGCTCTCTCGTAATGCCTGTTCAACCTGTTTGTAATCCGTCACATCTTGGAAGATAACAACGGCTGCAACAATCTGCCCCTGGTTATCTAAAATCGGTGCTGAGTTGACGTTAATGAAAATGCGGCTACCATCATCTCGCTGAATTTCCATCTCTTCGTTGGTAACGACCTCACCTGTTTTTAGCGATCGCGCTAAGGGCATATCTTCATGGGCATAGGGCTGACCATTAGAACGAAGTGGAATGTATGAAACGACGGTATTATATTCGTTAAGCTCGAGCGATTGTTCGTAGCCATACCCAACAATCTGCTTAGCTTGTTCGTTGGCCAGAACTAACTTACTGGATACCGCATCGGCAATCATTACTCCCGCAGGCATTTGTCGCAAAACCGCTTCAAATCGGGCGCGTTCAATTTCAAGTTCGTGCAACAACCGTTCTCGTTCTGCCTCCGCTTGCTTGCGATCGCTCACATCTCGAAAATAAACGGCTACCCCTGTTGTAGAGGGATAGGCATTCGCCTCTATCCAACACTGGATAGGTTCCCCAAATTCTTCCCAGGAAACAGGAACTTGTTCCGTCACTGCCCGATGTAGTTGCCGATCGGCAATTCCACCGACCAACTCAGGAAAAACCTCATTCCAAACGTGCTTTCCCAACAACTCTTCTGGCGTTTTGTGCAGGATTTTAGCCGCTGCTTGATTCACGTAAGTGTAGCGCCAATCGCGATCGAAGGCGACAAAAGCATCCGTAATGCTTTCAATAATCGTTGCCACCTTGCCCTCAGTTTCTTGGGCAGCGAGCAACTGTTCGCCTTCGAGAGTGCGGGCCAAGCGTTCAATGACTTCAGAGCGAGAAATTCCTCGCCTCCTCGCCTCTCGATCGAGCGATCGCCATGCTGTATTAGTCAGAGATACGCTAACTCGTTGTTTCGTCTCACAGTTCCAATTGCTAACAAACTTACCTGTGCCGTCGCGCTTCATGAAGAGTCATCCGTATGCATACACGGTCTTCTCCATTCAACCTGAGTTACTACCTCAGGAGAATCCACCTTAAGATAGATGCTTCGGCCAGAGGCAATACGGATGCAGATGGTACCTACGAAAATCGGGCTAGCGTTCCTTTAGCACCAAACTCATGCAAACTGCTCAACTTGTCAGCAACAGTCTCGACGAAACGTGGCGACTGTACTAAATCTCCAAAAATCTCAAATATGCTGAGTAATGGTGTGGGATCTGTTTTACCCGATCGGGCTTGTTGAGTGAGGATGTCTGCTAATGGGTCATCAATGGGGATAGGACGGTTCTGGTCGTCATAACCATTGAGATAGTGACACCAAGCAGCGATCGTCAAACTTAGGTAATCGATCGCACCTCCAAGTTGTAATCGATCGCGGATCGACCCTAAAACAAACTTAGGAATTTTGGCCGAGCCATTCAGGCACAGGCGCGGAAGCAGATCGCGAATTTTAGGATTAGAAAACCGTTCAATTAAAGTCTTTTTATAATCGTCTAAATCAATCCCAGGAACGGGTTGGAGCGTGGGTGTCACCTCGTCCATCAACTTAGCGACTGCTTGCTCAAACAAGGGGTCTGCCATGACTTCATAAACGTAGGTATAACCTGCCAGAGAACCGAGATAGCCAATCAGCATATGACTGGCGTTGAGCAGCCGAATTTTCATCATCTCGTAGGGAAGAACATCGTTAGTCATCTGTACGCCAACGGATTCCCAATCGGGTCTGCCTGCACAAAAGGTATCTTCGATTACCCACTGGATGAAAGGCTCCGCGACGCATGGAAACGCATCATCAATACCAAACTGTTGGGCCACCATTTTGATATCTTGTGGCGTTGTCAGCGGAGTAATGCGATCGACCATGCAGTTGGGAAACGCAACGTGTTCAGCAATCCAACGTCCTAACTCTGGATCGCGCATTTCGGCAAATGTTGTTAGCATTTTCCGCACCATGTTGCCGTTGCCCTGGATATTGTCGCAGGACAAGACTGTAAAGGGTGCCAACCCCTGTTTGCGCCGCTTGGAGAGTGCGGCTGTCAAAAAACCGTATGTCCCAATTGGTTGGTCAGGATGTTGCAAATCGTGCTGCATCGTCGGGTGGTTTACATCGAAATTGCCACTTCCTTCAATGTAGTAGTAGCCGCTTTCAGTGATCGTTAGGGTAACAATTCGGCATTTGGGATCTGCTAATGCTTCGATGACTGCTTGACGATTGTCTGGTGCAAACAGGTATCGAGCGATTGAGCCAATGATTCGAGCGCGATCGCCTTCTAGCGATCGCTCAACTAAGGTATACAAACAATCTTGGGACAGCAGCGCATCCCGCATTCGCCTGTCATATTCATTGTCAAGCAATCCAACACCACAGATTCCCCAATCACTACCAGGATTCTGATGGAAATAATCATCGAGATAAAGCGCTTGGTGCGATCGATGAAATCCACCAACCCCAATATGCACAATTCCATTACTGATTTGATGGCGATCGTACTTGGGTACGCGCACATTGCCAGGTAAACGAGACAGGGATGCTTCATTCAGCTTGATTGTTGAGCCTGTGTTGGTATTGCTGTTCATAATATCCCGATAAGATCGTCGATCCGCTCGATAACTTGCTCGGCACCAGCCGACTCAAGAGCATCTGCACGGCTTTTTCGTTCAGCCTCGCTGATATGAGTTCCCCCTACATAACCGATAATCTGCCCAATTCCAGCGGCAACGGCAGCTTTTACCCCACTGATAGAATCTTCAACTGCCACGCAACCGGAAACTTCAGCGTCCAGACACTTCGCGGTATATAAGTAGATGTCAGGAAGCGGCTTGGGCCGCGGAACGGGGAGAGAGTCGTGAGCGCTAAATATCCGATCGCTGGGGAAATAGTCGGTCAAGGCCGCTGCACCAAGGCAAGCACTCAGCCGCTGTAAGCTGCTGTTACTTACAAGTGCATATTCAAATCCGTCATCGCGCAAGTAAGACAGCACTTGAGGCGTTCCGACCGTCGCTTTTGCCTTTACTTTCAATTGTTCAATTGCTCTGTTTTCTTCTTCAGTCACTAACCGATCGATATCGCGCTCATTAAGAGTGGTTGATGAATCTGCGTAGATCTTCTTGAGTATTTCCCTGTAAGGTTTCCCGGCGAAGCTTTTAACAAAGTCCTCAAGCTCATAGTGTTGAGCGCCAGGGAACTCGATCGCCACTTCATTTGTCAGCCTCCACGCGCTCTCAAGTGCGATGATTTCACTATCAACGACAGTTCCGTCATGATCGAAAAGCACCACCTTTTCATGCTGAAACGGTTTCATTCAAAAGACCTCCCTCACTGTAATTTTTAAGCGCAGTCAATAGTCCGTGGGTCTGGATATCTCGCAAAGCTTGGTGGCATTCATTATCTACGATCTCTGTGTGTTCGCAATTCTCCAATCCCAGAATCCCGCTAATTACCGCGCCTTCTTGAATCGCTGTAATTGCGCTTTGGGTATCCTTGGCATGATAGGGCGCGCCCGACTCGCTCGCCCCCTCTCTGACTGCAAGCAGCCACGCCGCAACGGGAAGTACAATCCGCTTCATGCTCACTTTTCGGCTGTAAGCATCCTGAAGTATCGGAAATATATACTTGCCTACTTTCCTCGCTGTTTCGGAAGAGATTCTCTCAGTAGTATCGGGAAGATCCTCGTTACTGAGCCTTAGTAACACCTGTTCTATATATTGTTCGCACATATGGCGAGGTACGGGTGTTGCTGCTGCGATATCGTCCATGAGAAGCCGAGCAAACAACTGGAATTCCGGTCGCGCGATCGCCTCGTGCATATACTCTATACCTGCTCTTACAGCTAAACAGGCTATGAACGAGTGTACTGCATTCAAGAATCTCGACTTCATATACAGGAAGGGAGTGATGTCGCGCGTCACAATCACCCCCACATCTTCCCACCCCGGTCGATCGCCTGTGAAGTTGTCTTCCACGACAAACTGCCAAAATGGTTCGGTTACAATGGGATCGCGATCGCGAACTTGCAACAGTCGGTTGGGGTAGTTATAGTCGGATTCTTGCTCCCCAGGCACAATCCTGTCTACAACCGTATTAGGGAACGTCGCGTTATCCCTGATGTATTCTGCAAGTTGAGGATCGATCGAGTCAGCGTAAGCTAGCACTGCTTTTCGCAGGATATCTCCGTTTCTGGGCAGGTTGTCGCAAGAAAGGGTGGTGAAGGGGGTCATTGAGCGATCGCGCCGCCGGCGTAGCGCCTCTACGATAAAGCCAATTGCAGTTGTTGGAGTCGAAGGATTTTGCCGATCGTGCGCGATGTCTTCATTCGCTGTGTCGAGATTAAAATTCTTGTCTAGATGGTAGCCTCCTTGAGTAATTGTCAGAGTCACCAGATGCACAGAGGGAGACGCCATCTTTTCAAGCACATACTCGCACTTCTCTCTACCATCGACAATTTCCCTGATAGAACCTATAACTTCCGCTTCCTCACGATTTTGAGCGCAACTAGAATGTTTGGTCAAAGTGTAAAGGAATCTCTGCGGTTTCAACCTAGTAATGGTCTGTTGACTCTTCAGGCTAACCCCACAAATCCCCCATCTCTGCTCTTGGGAATCCTTCTGTGCAAGATAGTTATGTATTATGTAGGCGAGGTGGCCCCGAAAAAAACGACCCGGTCCGAAATGGACGATACCAGTCTTAAGCGCCCTCCTGTCGTAAGGAGATTCTTGTCTCCACAAACCAGTTACAGTACCGAGGCGAGAACTTGAAACACTGGGCGGTCTGAGTAAGTTAACCATTAGAGTTCTTAGATAAGTGGATAATCGGGTAAAAAAGAGCAGGTCAGTCTGGGTATAGCCCATGACCTACAAGCAGGACAAATATCTTAAAGTGGCAAAATTTTAGGCTTACTCTGTGGCATCTACAAGGAAAGGTTTAGCCACAGGGTAATTAGGATCTGACAGGTTGAACAGAGAAAGAAGAAATCAGTTCAGTTGACCTGTGACAGTTGACCGCACGGGGGGTTGACCGCACGGGGGGCAACTTCTACCTGGAAAGAAGAGGATTGGAGTAATGAATAGTCGGATTTTAATTTCTCCCGAAAAAGCTTTGCGCTTTCAACCAATTCTTTCTGGTAAACTTAATTAATTAAGTATCAAATATCAAGCAGTCATTAACCTGAAGTAAGGCAAAAGAATACGCCACATACTGCCACTTTGTTGAGCTTGGGCAAGTGCGTAAGTCGAATCTCTGTCCTATAAGGCGCAAATAGACTGCTTTTTAATTCGACCTTGAGATTCCCCAATAACTCTGTACACTTTGTATGTTATTTACCTTGGTCGCTGCTATCCTCCGTCTTAAGGAGAATCTACAAACAATTCTTTAGAGGTATTTATAATACCATTTTTCTAAAATCGTGCAACACTCTTCGACCCCCCCTAGCCCCCCCGCTGTATTGCGGGGGGAACAAGAATACTGTTGCATTCTTTTTTAAAATTGGTATAACAACAATCAAGTGTAGACTTCACTACAAGCATTTAAGCTAGAGTTTGGTGTTGTAGAAGCGTCAAAAAACAACGCTTGCTTTGAAAATTCCTGTCTGTAGCTGATAGCTGATACAGTTACTACCCCTGATTCCTGACAGAGCATAAGCAGGGGCTTTCAATTCCCTGTTAGTTAAGTTAGGATCGCGAATTAAATAACTTACAATTTTAATTGTTATTGTGGAATGGGCGTCCCACTTTCAAGAGTGGAAGTTATACCAATTTTAAAAAAGAATGCAACAGTATTCTTGTTCCCCCCGCAATACAGCGGGGGGGCTAGGGGGGGTCGAAGAGTGTTGCACGATTTTAGAAAAATGGTATTATTTAATTCTCATTCCTTAGATCGCTCCGTAGATGTTGCCCGCGCGGAAGAGTTATCTTGCGAGAGACGAACGCTTGGCCCACTTGAATATTTACGGCGCACAATTGAGGCGCATCAAGAGTGAACTCGCTCTACTTTGTTGAGGTCAAAGCTGACGGCAACAGCTTCTATAAAATTGGAATGACGACTCGACTAATTGAGGAACGGATAGCCGAAGTGCAGCGGGATGTGAGAGCGCATTACTCAGATGTTGCCGTCAACTTGCTGGGATTGTGGGAACACCGAGGGAATGTGGAACTGTACTTCAAACACCCCTACAAAACGTTTAATTATCGCATCGAGAAACTGACGGAGTATTTCGTGTTTCCCAATGTCAAGCGCACCCTGCGGGATTTGTTTGAAATGGAAGCAAAAGTGCTGGATGATGTTGAGATTGAATTAGTTGGCTCGATCGCTGCTACCTCGCTCTGTAGCTTTTTCTACTGCTTCCCGTGCCGGCGTAACTGCTTCCCCCACGTTATTTTTTACCGATTTTATAAATCTTTTGGTACTGGGGGCAATGGGTTGGTCGAGATTCAGCTTTTCTGTGATATTGCCAAGTACACCCTTGGCATCCTTCTCTATATCGCTTGTTGGCTGCCGATCGGGAAGGGCAATTTCGTAAGATTTAGCTTCAGGGGTTAAAGGTGTAGCGATCGCTTGCACTTTGTTGCCCGACAATTCCAATTCGGAGCTAAACAGGAGCGCTGTAGCTACAGCAAAGATTATTCCTAGTCGCAGGCAAATTGTAACTAAACGCGAGGTAAACTTTTTCATTGAAAAACTCTGTTTTTTCTGTAACGACTGTAATACAGAATAATTGCTGTTGTTGGTTGGCCAATCTATCTAAAGATAGGACTTGGGGCCAATTTATGGTGTTAGCCCGGTTCCCAAATCAACCTCAACAAAAAAGTTTTGGGCGCTGCGGCGCAACAGGCGACCGAGCGCAACTAGGAACTCAAGAAAGGTACATTTACTACTTCCCCTGACACTTCTCCTACCTGCACTTTCAGTTTTTCGCCGCCTGCTTTGGTGCGGATGTAAGCAAGACCAAAAAAGCCGGATTCGGTTTCTGTAAAACTGGTGAGTTTGCCGACTTTTTCTTCTTTGATTGTGACTGCTGTTCCGGGTTCAACCGCACCGCTCAACTGGACGCCCCAAAGTTGCTGTTTGACTCCTTGGTAGGTGTTCAACCGGGCAATTGTTTCTTGGCCGATGTAGCAGCCTTTGTCGTAGGTAATCGTGTGTAAAAGACGGGCTTCTAGGGGGTTGTAATCGTCTGTGAGTTCACAATCTGGTGCGGGGCGTCCTTGTTCGATGCGCAGTTGTTCCCAAACTCGATCGCCCATCGGTACGGCCCCAGCTTTGACTAATTCATGCCACAAGTTGGCTGCATCGCTGGCTGAGGCAATTAAGGTGTATCCGGGAGTTGCTAAACCGCTACCAACCGCAACTCGAACCCCCCCTTCATCGTCAGGGGGGGAAAGAGGGGGGTTTTTTATCAATTTGTGAGCAGCGTAAGGTTGATTTTCAAGTTCGGTAACTCCGAGTTTTTCTAATAGTTGAGTGCTGGACGGGCCGAGGAGGCTGAAAGCAACTGTTGTATCGGTTAAATCTGTTAATTCTACGCGATCCATTGGAAAAATGTAGCGATCGAGCAATTCGAGCAATTGGTGGCGGCGGTTGGCTGAAACTAGCAGTATTACAGCATCTTCTGTAGCGTAAGCGGTGGCTAGGTCGATCGTCCTAGCTGTAGATGTGACGAACACGGTGTCGCAACCTTGACCGGGTTTGAGTATGTTAAAGTTATTGGTACTTTGATTGTGGAGGAACCGCAGTCGATCGCTCCCTGAGATTTGAATGCGTCCCCAGTGAGTGCGATCGTACAAAGCCGCACCTTGTTTAGTTGCTGCGATGGCGTCGCCGTCGTTACCAAAACTGATAGCGACTGTTTCTGTGGTTGTCAACTCTGCAAAAGTAGCACCGGCGGCGGCTTGAATGTCGTGCAATTCTTGAATTAGCATAGGATTTGAGATTTAATATTTGACCGTGTATTGAATCATCGATCTTTACAGTGGTAAGGTGCGCGCTGCATTGTGTCAACTTAAGACTAAAAGCCTTAATAAATCTCGTTTATCCCCAAGTCTAGATCCCCCCTAACCCCCGCAACGATTCGGGGGGGACAAGAGCGTTATTGCGTCCCGCTTAAGAAGGGGGAGTAGGGGGTATGCGAGGGGGATAAGGGGCGCTAATCGTCAAACAGTAGACTGATACTACATTTGACCTGTTTGTTGACACGCCGGGAGTGCTTGTGGCGCACCCTACATATAGATGTTTTGCGTAAGTGCTACCTTAGTTTATGACTGATGACTGATGACTGCTGACTGATGACTGACAAGCTGTCACAGGTCAACTGACAACTGTCACAGGTCAACTGACAACTGTCAACTGTCACAGGTCAACTGTCAACTGACTCAAATTAGCGAAGATTTCTTGTATTAATTGACTGGCTTTGGCATCAAGACGATTCCAGTCTACATCGCCAGTGTCCTCGTCAATCAAAAGAGTGTCAATTACGACTTCCTGGCTTTGCATTGGAGTGTGGGCTGGCTGGTAGTTGACAAAGCAGACTCGATAGCAAAGTTCCCAAATATCGACGGATCTTTGTTCGCCTTGATGCTCTAGAATTAGTTGATAGCCGGGAATGGGAACCTGCACTTCTTGATAACTTCCTGTCCAGACTGACTTTTCTAGTTGTTTGCGGATGTTGTCGAGCACTCGGATCATGGCCGGCTGCATGAGAAGTTCAGCTTGTTTCCAGGCGATCGGGCTAGTTATCTTAGGCTTCATATACACGATGTTAAAAAGGAAAATCAATAGATTAATTTTCCAGCATTGGGGGCCTACTTGTGGGACATCCGCCACAAAATGTTAAATTTAGTCGATCGCAAATTAGGACGCGCTTGCGAAACAAACCGACTTGGGCGCGATCGATATTGAGCTCGACAGCGAGACACCTACGAAGCAACCGGATTTCTGCCCCTGTGCGCGTGACTTCCACAGAGAAACCCGGTTTCTTCGAGCTTGGCTTTAGCCAAGATAATCTCTAAAGAAACCGGGTTTCTAGTTCCGCTGGTAAGTCGGAAATTGACTTTGGTATGGGCGATGTAGGATTTGAACCTACGGCATCCTGCGTGTAAAGCAGGCGCTCTACCACTGAGCTAATCGCCCAATTGCGCTTACAGGGATTTATGATATCACAGTATCCCAGAAAGATCAACTAAAAAAATCATAAACTTTCAATGCCCTCTGGCCGCACGCACGATCGCATAACCCTGTGGAGTTTGCCCTTGGTGGCAGGCGTCACGTTTGGTCATACTCAAAGCAGCAACCTGACTTTGCTCGTTTCCGGCAGCTTCTTAGTCGGCGGACTGATGTTTGGCCCTGATTTAGATATCTACTCCTGTCAGTATCAGCGCTGGGGATGGTTCAAATTTATTTGGCTCCCGTACCAAAAAAGCCTGCGCCACCGCTCTTTTTTGTCCCACGGGCCTCTGATCGGCACGGCTTTGCGAATCTTGTACCTCGCTACCTGGATCGCGGTTTTCGGAGTGTTGGCATTGACAGTTGCCGAAAAAATTGGCAATTTAGCCGGAAATTGGCAGGAAGCGGTTTTGGGTTACGCTCGATCGGTCCTGGAACACTATATCGAATTTATAGCCATCTACATCGGTCTGGAATTGGGCGCGATGAGCCACTATCTCAGCGATTGGGGCGGTTCTGCTTACAAACAGTTCAAAAAGAAAGGATTGAGCGGGTTGCACCCTCCTAAGACAATTAAGAGGCCGAAAAGCAAAGCTCCCCGCCGCACGTCTAGCAAATCTAATAGGTGAATTTTAATGTCTAATTCCCACAGTCGATCGCTCGCAGCACTGGAAAACTTAATAGAAGTTGTGGCCTCATTGCGATCGCCCGACGGCGGATGTCCTTGGGATTTAGCCCAAACTCCGCAAACTCTGATTCCTCACATCATCGAAGAAGCCTATGAAACCGCCGACGCGATTCGCAAAGGAGATAAAAGTGCGATCGTCGAAGAATTGGGCGACTTGCTGTTACAGGTAATTTTGCAAGCACAAATTGCCAGCGAATCCCATCAATTTACCATCGCCGAAATCGCGGCGGGGATTACCGAAAAACTGATCCGGCGCCATCCCCACGTCTTCGGGGATGCGGAAATTAACAGTGTGGATGAAGTTAACGAAAACTGGGAAAAAATCAAAGCAGCAGAAAAAGGCATAACTTCCGAAAAGCCACCAACTTTAGCCTCGAAAATGAGCCGTTATGCCAGCACTTTGCCACCAATCGCCGCCGCTGCAAAAATCTCTCAAAAAGCTGCGGAGGTGAGTTTTGATTGGGACAGTGTAGACGGCGTTTGGGATAAGTTTCACGAGGAAATGGGGGAATTTGAACAGGCTCTCAAACACGAGGATAAGGCCGCGCAGCAGTCGGAATTGGGAGATATTATGTTTGTGTTGGTGCAATTGGCTCGCTGGTACGATTTAGATGCGTCGGCTGCTTTGCAGGGGACGAACGATCGCTTCGTGCAGCGGTTTGCTAAAGTTGAGGCTGCGTGCGATCGGCCTTTGTCGGATTATCCGCCATTCGAGTTAGAGGCTTTGTGGCAGCAAGCTAAAGCTTTACTGGCGAAGCAAAAGGGCGAGCCGTAATCTAGTCGTAAAGCTTCGCGTCGTTGTACGGCGGGTGTTCTCCGGCGATGTAAAGGGCGTTTGTCGGTTCCAGGGGTTGATTTGTCACAGGATCGATCGGCTTGAGGACAAAGCATAACAGGGAGAGCGATCGCCAATCCAAGCTTTCTAACTTCCCGCGTTCGTAGCGACTAAGAGTCGGTAATCTCCTCGTAAAGCTTCGCGTCGTTGTACGGCGAGTGTTCGCACGCGATATATAGAGCATTTGCCGGTTCGAGGGGTTGATTTGTCACAGGATCGATCGGCTTGAGGACAAAGCACAATAGAGATAATGAGCGCCAGTCTAGATTATCCAACTTCCCGCGTTCGTAACGGTTGACTGTGGCGGCACTGATACCGACATCTTTGGGTACGGGTTGATTTGTCGCGATGAAAAGCGCCTCTTCATAACCCTTGGTTTTGAACTCTGTTTCGCTAACAGACCAACCTGTTGTCTGTCTTGCAGCCTTTAATATCTTACCCAAACGCATCCGCCCCGTCTCAGTGAAGCGAACGGGACGCAATTCTTGCAGATTGTCTACCACAGCTTTGTTATAAAGTCCTGACATTTTTTCCACCTACCTTAACCCTCAAACTATCACACCATCAACGATTGAGGGTTGCTCGTGCAACATCTGAGCTTAAATTTAAGTTTAAATTAAATCTAATTGCACAAGTGCAATTAGATTGTTATACAATAATATGTAATTGAGTCTAAACAGAACTTGCCTCTCAAGCCCTGAGTATACAGCCATGACAGCACTATTTCGCCGCATCTGCCCCTCGAAAAAGCTCCGTATCACGGCCTGCTCGATCGCCCAATTCCTCAAAATCAGTCAAAATCTGATTAAGCGAGTCGAATCCTGGGCTTACGTAGTGTTCGTGCACCATCACAAAGGCGGACCATTTCTCAGCTACCGCAGGCTGGAAGAGTGGCAAAATGCGTTAGCGAAGCCCTCGAAGAGGATCGCCCATCACATCCAAACTTGCCCCACCCTCAGAGAACTCACGCAGCTCAAAACATCAATTCAGTACGACAGCCGGAAATTCAAAAAACAATATCTCCCAAAAACCCTTGACTTTTTAAATCAAATGTGCATTGAAAGACAAGAAATTTTAGAAATCTGGGAAAGCTCAAACTGCGTTGCTTCCTAGCAGAAATCAAGCAGATTTCCTAACTATCGCAACCGCGCCCAACAGTGAAGAAGCTTTTAATGACCCAAACCCTTGCGTTCGATTCCGACTTTCATCGGACGACTTCGTTCTTCCTAATGACTAATGACTAATGACTTCTATAAAACAGAAGCGAAACATTTGCGAGCAATTGCGAGATAAAATCACCCCAAAAATCACCCGCTAATGCTCCGCCACATCTACAAAAGCGATCGCCTCTTCAATTAAGACATTGCTTGAGCGATATAATCAAAATAAGGAGCTGCTTCCTTAGCATCATCCTGATTGAGCAAAGCCAAAGAAGCTTCCTTCAAACAGCGAATAGCTTCCACCATGCCAGGAACAGGAACGCCCAGAGAATTATACATTTCCCGAACGCCAATCAAACCGATGCTTTCGATCGGCTCCTTGTCACCGGCCAAGATACCGTAGGTAATCAGGCGCAAGTACCAGCCGTAGTCGCGCAGACACAAAGCCCGTTCGCGCTGGCCGTAAGCATTGCCTCCAGGGGAGATAAAATCGGGTCGTTTTTTCCAGAGTTTTTTGCTAGCTTCTTCAACAATTTTTTTCTCACTGTCAGACAGCGCAGTAGCAATACGCACCCGCTGTTCTCCGGTTTTAAAGAAATCATTGATACTTTGGAGCTCGCCGGTACTGGGATAACGAAGTTCGTCGTCGGCTTGGAGAATTAATTGGCTAACTACGCTCATTGTTATTCAAATTTGAGGATATTTGAGGAAAAGATTCATTGACATTCCCATCTGTTAAAGATGAGATTCCTGCTGGGGCGACTTACCTTGCTGCTAACATTAATCAATCTTAGAAGTAAATGGTAAATCTGGGCAAGCGTTATGCTTAGTGACTTTCGCCAGTTTCCTTGTGTCCCAAGGTACTCTGGGAAAAATTCAAAAACTGCGATGCAAGAGTTTGGATGTCTGCCGACATTTAGACTGTTTCACGAGTTTTGGCTTCCCGGGCCCCAATAGCATATCGCACAGGCTCGATCGAGGGCAATGTTCCCTAATGCAAGCTTTGGCTGTAGCAGAAAGGGGTTCGGAAGCAGGAATACAGCCTGCACTTGAGCTTGAGTGCGATCTATCGGCTCTCGGGAAAGACAGAGCGATATTGCATTACCATATTAAATCCTACCACGACTACTTGTGACCAAATCTAAATTCCCCACCCCAAACTCGACGAAAGTGACCAACCCTTGTCAGCAAGGTCAACTGGTTGAGATAGAAATTACCGACTTGACAGACACCGGCGACGGAGTTGGCCGCTTCGGCGAGCTCGTGGTGTTTGTGCCCGATACCGTGACGGGCGATCGAGTCCTCGCGCGCCTCGTCCAAGTCAAATCCACCTATGCTACAGGCAAGCTGGACACGCTTCTTTCAGCATCCGAACACCGCATCCGACCTAACTGCATTGTCGCCGACAAGTGCGGCGGCTGTCAGTGGCAGCACGTAGACTATCAATATCAGCTTGCAGCCAAGCAAAATCAAATCATTCAAGCCTTAGAACGGATTGGCGGATTTAGCAACGTGCAAGTCGATGAAATCTTAACGGGAAAAATCGAGGGCTATCCCCAATTTTTGGGATACCGCAACAAAGCGACTTATCCCGTGGCAATTTCTGCGACAGGTCAAGTCCAAGCAGGTTACTATCAAAAAAGCACCCACAAATTAGTCAATCTGAATCAGTGTCCGGTGCAAGATCCGCGCCTCAATCCTTTGTTAAAAGAAGTCAAAGAAGACATCCACTGGAGAGATTGGCCAGTCTACGACGAAAAGAAACATACAGGAGAATTGCGCCATTTGTCCTTGCGAATCGGACGGCGCACCGGGGAGATGCTGCTAACTTTAATAGTTCGCACGGGAGACTTGCCGGGAATTGAAGCACAAGCATCTGACTGGCTGAAACAATATCCTCAACTTGTAGGTGTTTGTGTGAATGTGAATTCAGCTCAAACTAATGTGATTTTTGGTGCGGAAACTCGCTGCATTGCTGGTCAGTCTTATCTCCGAGAAAAATTTGCTGGATTGAACTTTCAGCTAAGGGCAGATACTTTCTTCCAGGTAAATACAGAGGCTGCTGAGGCTTTGTTGCAGGTGATTGTCGGGGAATTGAATTTGCACGGAAGCGAGATTTTGGTTGACGCTTACTGCGGAATTGGGACTTTTACTTTACCGCTGGCAAAACAAGTAAAAATAGCGATCGGTTTAGAAGTGCAACCGGCGGCGATCGAGCAAGCCAGATTAAATGCTGAATTAAATGACTTTAAAAATGTCGATTTTCAGGTGGGAACTGTAGAGGAGTTGCTGCCTTCTTTGGGATTGACACCGGATATTGTGCTGCTAGATCCGCCGAGGAAAGGGTGCGATCGCGCGGTTTTGGAAGCTATCAAGGAAATCAAACCAAATCGCATTGTTTATGTTAGCTGCAAGCCTGCGACTTTGGCTCGCGACCTCAAGATTTTGTGCGAAAATGGGGATTATCAGTTGGCGCGGGTGCAGCCGGCGGATTTCTTTCCTCAGACTTCTCATGTTGAGTGTGTGGCGTTTTTGGTGCGGTAAATCAAAAGGGCGATCGGTTTTTGGGAATGAAAGGGCGATCGCGCTTATTTGATTCTTGGCATTTTGGTTGAGTGTTATAATACTATTAGTGCTAAGTTCTTAAGTGCGTAGGTTTGGATAGAATGGAAACTAGGTCTTTGAGTAAAGTCTATGTCGGCTAGGGATGTTTTCCATGAGTCTGTGAAATCCGCTCTCCTGAAGGATAATTGGGTGATTACCCACGATCCGCTGAAACTAAAGTTTAGCGAAGACGATCGGCTCAGGATTGACTTGGGGGCACAACAGCTTTTAGCCGCAGAGCGAGGTGTGCAAAAGATTGCGGTGGAGGTTAAAAGCTTTCTGAGTGAATCAGCTATGTTTGATTTGCATCTAGCCCTGGGTCAATTTCTGAATTATCGACTAGCGCTCAGAAATTTGGATCTCGATCGATCGCTCTATTTGGCAGTTCCGATCGCTGCCTATAATTCATTTTTCTCTCGTGCTTTGCCCCAAGCGGCGATAGCTGAGTATGATTTGAAGTTGTTGGTATTGTAAAACTTCATTGAGTTTATAAGCAATTATAAACAATAATGGTATTATGTTGTGAGTGTTGAATAAGGAATACGCACAGCCTGAAGAACGGAAATCTCAAATGCAGTTAACAGAGAGGCACATCATTAAATCCACGGAACATCGTTTCGCCCAAATTGACGAACTAGCCTTTAAATCCAAAAACCTCTACAATGCCGCCAATTACGTCATTCGTCAGAACTTTATTTATGGATGGGGTTATGTCAATTACAACGAAATGAATCGATTGATGAAATTTCATGAAGCGTACAAGGCTTTGCCAGCTAAAGTCAGTCAGCAAATCTTGATGATATTGGACAAAAACTGGAAATCGTTTTTTGAAGCGGTTAAAGCATACAAAGTGGATTCCTCTAAATTTACTGGTCGCCCAAAACTGCCCCTGTACAAAGATAAGGTCAAAGGACGAAACATTCTTGTATACACGATTCAAGCAATTAGTAGCAAATTGTTTAAAAAAGGAATTATTAAACTTTCGGGTACGGATTTTTCAATTAAAACTCTTGTAAATCCCGATCGGATCTGCCAAGTTAGGTTAGTTCCTAAATGCGATTCGTATGTAATTGAGGTCATTTATGACGAACAGGAGTCCACCGCCAGTGACGACAATTTTGTAGCTAGCATTGATTTAGGACTGAATAACTTGGTGGCGTTAACTTCAAATCAGCCGGGTTTCACCCCGCTCCTGATTAACGGGCGACCATTAAAATCAATTAATCAGTTCTACAACAAGCGCAAGGCACAGCTACAACCCCAATTAAAAGGAAATCGAAAAACTTCACCTCGCATTCAACGATTGACTCGCTGTCGCCATCAAAAAATTGATAACTATTTACATCATGCCAGTCGCCTAATTGTTGACATTTTAAGGAGGAAACAAATTGGAACGTTAGTAGTTGGCAAAAATGAACAGTGGAAGACTGAGATTAATTTAGGGAAACAAACCAATCAAAACTTTGTCAGTATTCCCCATGCTCGACTAATTGAAATGTTGGAATACAAAGCTCGACTGGTTGGGATTAAGGTAATTTTACAAGAAGAATCCTACACATCGCAGGCTAACTTCTTGGGTCTTGACCTAATCCCTGTTTACGGGAAAACAGAGAAAGAGCCGATGTTTACGGGTAAACGGATCAAGCGAGGTTTGTATAAGACATCGACTGGTCAGTTAATTAATTCCGATATCAATGGATCTTATAATATCCTCAGAAAAGCAATCCCAAATGCGTTTAGCGATGGGATAGTGAGCTGCGTAGTTCAGCCAAGGCGGGTTAATCCGCTCAAAGTAAAACAGAAAGGGGAGGGCTGACGCCTCCCATGTCATTGCAATAAATGACTATAGTTTTACCAGCTATACGACCCTACTAATGAGGTGATTGTGGAATGGATCGATTAGCTAAATATCGGCAGATTGTTCGCACTTTCCTGAGGGAATATAGCAAGACTAAACCCATCAATGGCGACATTGAAACTCAGGTATTATTTGACACCGAACATGACCATTATCAGATATTAGATTTAGGTTGGGACGGTCACAATCGGATTTATAGCTGCCCGATTCACTTGGATATTCGCAATGAAAAAGTCTGGATTCAACGCAATCAAACTGATGAACTGATTGCTGAGGAGTTAGTGCTGATGGGTGTGGCGCGGGAGGATATTGTTTTGGGGCTTCAGCCTCCCTATGCAAGGCAGTTTACGAGTTATGGTGTTGCTTAGGCTGTTGCGATCGCACTTCAATATCTTGTCACAAGGGCGATCGTTTTTTGGGAAGAAAAGGGCGATCGTCTTAAGCTGCCTTGGGGAAAATTTCGACTTTGACAGTCATGCCTGCTCGATCGAGCATTACAATCAGAATGTCAACCGAAAAATGCCCAATTTTACCTTGAGTTAGAGCTGTGATTTGGTCGCTTGACTGTCTGAGGTTTTGAGCCGTTTGCTCGATCGTCCAACCGTGATGTTTAATCTGATTTTGCAGTGCCAGCATTAATTGCGATCGGATCAGTAAGTTGTCAGCTTCTTCGGCTGAAAATCCCAGATCGAGAAAGATATTATCGGCAGCTTGGGTAATAGTATTTTCGCTCATTGTTCCGGTTCTCTTGAATTCAAACGATTTTGTAACAACTGTTGGTAGCGTTTCTGTCCAACTTCGATATTTTTATTTGCTGTTTTCTGAGTTTTTTTACCGAAGGCATGGAGAACGTAAATAGCTTCTTCAAATCTAGCAATATAGAATACCCGATAGGCATTTTCTGTCCGAATCCGAATTTCTTCAACGCCTTTACCTACGATCGACATGGGTTTAAAGTCTGATGGTTGTATGCCCTGCTGAATTGTCCAAAGTGCAAAACCAGCTTCTTTTCGAGCATCTTCAGGAAGAGATTGGATTTCTTCGCGGGCAGCACCAACCCACCGAATCGGTTTGATGGTCATCGGGTTTGTTGAGAATCGAAGACTGTAACAATTGTAACACAGAGGATGAAGATTAGGTATCTGTGGTTTGTGTTAGGGGCGATTCCCTACGGGATAGCTGCGCTTCACGCACTTTAGTTAGATTGGGGGGTGGAAGGGCGATCGCGCCGCACTTACCGTTATATAATTATCAATACCGTTAACGGCGAAGCCAATGCGTTTTGATACCTACATCCAGTCAATTCAGAACAATCGACCGCGGGGCAGCGAGCGCACCCATTACCCAACTTTCAAGAATTTACTCGACAACCAGGCTGCTAGTCTCGAAGCAATCATAGAAGAAAAAGGTAATAAAGCAGGCGTTCCCGATTTTACCATCAGACGGCGCGATTTGCTCGTCGGTTATGTGGAAGCTAAAGATGTCGGATTAGATTTGAATCCCGTTGAAAAAACAGAACAGCTTCAGCGATATCGAGAATCTCTAAACGGTAACTTAATTTTAACCAATTATCTAGAATTTCGCTGGTATGTTGAGGGCAAAGTCAGATTGACCGCAGTTTTAGCCGAAAGAACAGGCAACGACATTACACTCTGCAACCCTGACAAAACTATTGAATTGCTGGAGGGATTTCTTAACTACAGCGGTGCCGCCATTAACAGTCCCGAAGACTTAGCAAAACAGATGGCGCGATTAACCAAATCAATTCGACTCGCTACAGAATCAGCCTTGGAAATAGAAAATGAAAGCGGGGAATTGCATCAACTGAAACGCGGTTTTAATGAAATACTGCTGCCCGATCTCAACGATGCAGCATTTGCGGATATGTACGCTCAAACTATTTCCTACGGTTTATTTGCGGCGCGAGTCGGTCACGCTCAAAATCCCGGAAATCAAGTTTTCGATCGCCGGACAGCGGGCACGTACATCCCAGCCACCAATCCGTTTTTGCGGCGGTTATTTAACAGCATTATCGAAACAGATTTACTCGGTAAAATCAACTGGGCAATAGACGATTTAGTCGAGTTACTAGGGCGAGTTGACATGACTGTTATTCTCGAAAACTTTGGTCGCCGCACTCGCCAATCCGATCCAGTCGTTCATTTTTACGAAACGTTTCTGGCAGCTTACAATCCAGCTTTGCGGAAAAGTCGCGGCGTTTACTACACTCCTGAACCCGTCGTATCATTTATTGTTCGCTCTGTCGATTCTCTCCTCAAAAACCGTTTCAATCTGCCTTTAGGATTAGCCGACAATACAAAAAATCCAGACACGCAAAAGCCGCGAGTGCAAATTTTAGATCCGGCAACGGGTACGGGTACTTTCCTTTACGGAGTTGTCGATCGCATTTATCAAAATCTCGAAGATATGGGAATATCTGGGAGTTGGAATCAATACGTGCAGGAGAATTTATTAAACCGATTATTTGGTTTTGAGTTGTTAATGGCTCCCTATGCGATCGCACATCTCAAACTAGGTTTGCAACTGCAAAATCTCGGCTATGAGTTTAGCAGCAAGCAGCGTTTAGGAGTTTATCTTACGAATACTTTAGATGAAGCTTTAAAAAAATCGGAGGTTCTGTTTGCTCAATTTGTGGCACAAGAAGCTAATGAAGCTTCAGCAATTAAGCGGGATTTTCCGGTAATGGTTGTGTTGGGAAATCCGCCTTATTCTGGACATTCTGCTAATAAAAGTGAATGGATAGCAGGATTAGTAAAAGATTACTATTATGTTGATGGTGTACCGCTCAAAGAGCGCAATCCCAAATGGCTGCAAGATGATTATGTAAAGTTTATTCGTTTCGGACAGTGGCGCATTAGTCAAACAGGGTTTGGTGTGTTGGCTTTTGTGACCAATCACGGCTATCTCGACAATCCTACTTTTCGGGGAATGCGTCAAAACTTGATGCAGACTTTCACTGATATTTATGTTTTAGATTTGCACGGTAATTATAAAAAGAAAGAAGTTTCTCCTGATGGTTCGCCCGACCAAAATGTGTTTGATATTCAGCAGGGAGTCAGTATTGGTATTTTTATTAAAGAACCTGGTAAGTCTGCTCCTGCAAAAGTTCATCATGCGGACTTGTGGGGGAGTCGAACTTCTAAATATGAAGCTTTAAATTTGCTAGATATTGAGTCAACTGAATGGAAAAAATTTCAGCCTCAATCACCTTTCTATTTATTGGTTCCTCAAAATCGAGATTTACTTACGGAGTATAACGAAGGCTGGAAAATAACAGACATCATGCCTGTCAACTCTGTTGGTATTGTAACAGCTAGGGATTCCCTGACAATCAAATTGTCAGCTCAGGAAGTAAAAGACACAATTAAAGATTTTGTATCACTTCCTGTTGAGGAAGCTCGCAACAAATACGATCTGGGGAAAGATGCGCGAGATTGGCAAGTGTCACTTGCTCAAGATGATTTACGCAGAAATAACCTTGACGACTCTAAGATTGTCCCTATCTTATACCGTCCTTTTGACAAACGCTACACCTACTATACAGGAAAGACGAGAGGCTTTCTGTGTATGCCTCGCTTTGAAGTAATGCGTCACATTCTCCAAGGAGATAACTTGGCTCTGGCTACTACACGTTCCGTTGAAATAGAAGAATGGACTCATTTATTTTGTACTGCACAAATTATCCAACATCATACAGTATCTCTCAAAGAAGTTAACTACTTATTTTCTCTCTACGTCTATCCTGATACGGAAAACGAACAGGGCAATTTATTCACCGATCGCACTCCCAATTTATCCCAAAAATTCCTCAGTGCGATTCGGGAAAAACTCGGCTATATACCAACTCCCGAAGCAATCTTTTATTACGCCTATGCTGTCTTTCACAGTTCTACCTACCGCCAGCGTTATGCAGAATTCCTGAAAATAGACTTTCCCCGCTTACCCTTAACTCGCGACAATGAAATTTTCACAGCATTAGCTAAAAAAGGTGAGGAATTGGTAGCACGGCACTTGATGAAATCGACAAAATTAAATAAAGTCATTACTAAATATCCAGTCAGCGGCGATAATGCTGTTAATGAAGTTACTTACAATGAATCTGAAGTGCGGATTTATATTAACAAACAACAATACTTTGAAGGTATTCCCGCAGAAGTGTGGGCGTTTAAAGTGGGCGGATATCAAGTGTTGGATAAATGGCTAAAAGACCGCAAAAAAGCCAACCGAAGTTTATCTTTTGATGATGTGTTGCACTATCAGCGCGTTGTGGTTGCTTTGAAAGAGACAATGCAAATTATGACTGAAATAGATGATGTGATACCGGGTTTCCCTTGGGAATAGACATGGCACTGATTCCTGTGCAGTATGTTTCAAAAGCGGTATTGTTGATTACACTTTAATATAACCCAATACGGTTCATATCAGAAAGTCCTGGGGATAAAACACTGTGAAAAATAGACACTGCGATTGCTTTCATGTATAGATCGCGAAAGAAGAGCGTTCCTCTCTTCGGACAACCCTAACTGAACCGTATTGTAATATAACCTAATTTTTCCTTTTCAATTGTTAAGCTTATTTTACTATTTAGTCGCGATCGCCCTAGATATTGTAGACTGGGATCTCGAAGAAATTGGGGAAAAAGCAGGTTTTGATATTCAGTACAAATACACGGGATTCAATAACCCGAAAGATTCATCTTTAGCTTGCGTAAGTTAGTCGGCATTTATGAAGACTTCTCAAAGCTCGATCGCGATTTGGAAGCTTTGATTGCAGCCGACATCCCCTGTCATTTATTCAAAATACAGACTGACAACGATGACATCGATTTGAAGCCTGTAACGCCATACTTCAAAGCAGTCCGATCGGGTCTTGAGTGTAGCGCAATTGTTGCTTTTTCAAAGTGCGATCTGCCCTTATTTTCCTAAAGTGCGAGATCCCTTTTTCCCAAATAACAAAAAGGGATCTCGCATTCCCTCTTTATCATCCTTTCATCCCCCAAGCGATTGCTACAGTCCTAATGTGTGTCTGAGTGCAGCATCTACAGATACCATATCTGACCAAATACCGATCGCTCTATCAATTTCTGAATCGAGAACAGTGACAATATTATCAGTCATAATCACCGAATTTGTTATTAATCCCGTTTGCTGTCCTTCCGACGTTGTGATATCTACCAACACTCGAGTGGGATGCCCAGCACGATCCAGATTACTCGTAATCATTGCCACAATTGTCTGCGACAAATGAGTTCCTATACTATTAGCCTGAATGACCAAAGCCGGTCGCCGCTTAGCGGTTCGCAGGCTGGAATTTGGAAACAAAACTAACACCACTTCACCACGATTATAAGGCATCGTACACATCCATTTCAGGACTGTTCCAATCTTCAGCAAAACTTTGCAGCCTAGCACGCAGATTTGCTGCTTGTTCTCGATTTATCCTGCGAGATTGTAAATCTATAGCTTTCTTTTTTGGTTCCTCGTCAATAAAGTCGCCAAGTTTTGATTCTTCCTGATTATTTGTAATTTCTGCAAGTAGCCTTTGATTCATTTCCAGATAGGTCGAGATTGCTTCATTCACTACGTCGCTTAAATTCCGATTCATCAGGGTAGCGATCGCAGAAAGTGCTGCTTTTTTCTCGCTGTCCAGTGTCAGCATCATGTTTTCTTTGCTCATTGTGTGTGCGGTCGCCCTCAATAGTTATATGCCATTATTATAGCAAATAGTCAATTTAACATAACCTACGCCCCCACTACCAAGTAGATGCAAACTCGATCCAGTCCTGCCTGAATCGCGGGGAGTCTAGAAGTATAGAATAGAAGTTGCAGAACCGGCACACCGATCGCCCGATCGACCGCCAGCAATTTGTTACCCTAAAAGTAGAATCGAACCTCGCTCAACTGCATCCCATGAACAACGCCTCTCCCCTGATTCAAACCGTGACTCCAGAACGCTGGGCCGGGTTTAGCATGGACTTTATCGGGGCGGGTTGCACAGGTTTGTTGGTCAAAAACGGCCGCGCCGTGCGTACCCTGAAATCCGGGCGCCATTTCAGCTTCGCCCTTCCCCTGCTGGAACAGTGTCAAATTGTCCTCGTAGACACCAAACTCCGCAATTTGGACGTGCAGTCCCACGGGGATTTTTTGTCTAAGGATAGATTTTTAATTGATGCGACTCTGACGGTTATTTATCAAGTTATAGATCCGAAACGGGTAGCTTTAGAATTGTCCGATCCGATAGCGGCTTTAGCAAGTGCAGTTAAGGATTGTATGGGAGTAGCGATCGGGCAATTTTCCCTACAACAGCTTATCACCCAAGGCCGGCTGCTGCTGCGCCAAAATTTGCTCGATCGCGTCCAAGATTTTTATACACTGGGTTTTACCTTAGAAGACGTGCGAATTGGCGATGTCAGCTTTCCCGAAACAAACGGAGTTATTCGCCAAGTTGAGGGAATGAGTGCCCGACAGGAAGCAGAAAATTCAGCCGCCCTGCAAATGAGAATTGCTGAAGCAGGCCGCCCGATCGCACCTCAAGCCCCCGTCCAGCAGTTAAACTTAATTTCAGGTCATTCTCCGGCGAGTCTTCCGGCTTCTGAAACAGCCGCAGGATTCGATCGCGATTTGCAACAACTGACAGAACAACTCGCTCAAAACAGTCTCCCACCTGCGAGAAATCCGCCCCAACTTGCACCGACGGTACTCGCCAGCAGCGATCGCAAAAACACCGCATATTTAATCTACAAGTTTTCTGGACAGGCGATCGGTTTAACGGCCAATCCTTTTACAATTGGACGGGAACCGACTAACACTTTAGTATTGCAAGATCCGCAAAGTTCGCGCTACCACGCCCAAATCCGCCGGGCCACTGACGAAGTTGGCAAACAGCGATATCAACTTGTCGATAGCGGCAGTTCCAACGGCACTTTTGTCGGAGGACAGAGGCTGGCTGCTAACGAGCCTTTTTGGTTGGCGAACGGTTGCGAAATTGCGATCGGCGACCAAAAATGGGTGTTTCAAGATGGGTGAAGAGTGCCTTTTTTCGATTGAACTTAACGCTCTGTCCAAACTCGGAGTACGGGTATTTGATGATACTAAAATTTTTGTAATGTACTGAGATTGACTGTCGGGCGATCGGTGGAAATGAGAGCTGTTAAAATCGGGGACAGACACCCAGAAAGAGAGAAAGAAGAGGCTGTAATGTACTAAATACAAGGGTTTGGGAAAAGGCAATGCAAAATGAATGTTTCTTTTGACAGACTTTTGACCATAAAAATGTTAGTGATTTGGCCGATCGACCCCATCGTCGATGTCAAAAAAAGTAGGTGTCAAATTATACCAAAAAAATGTTCCTTACAGAACAGTTTTGTTTGTTCAAATAGGGCAGCCCCTAACACAAGATATTTTGAGTTTCGACGATAAAAATATCAGCAACTCACCCGATAGACCGCATCCCTAAAGTGAAAAAAGTAGGTGTTGTTTTATAATCAAAAAAGGTTCTTTTATGAACCTTTTGATTATTGAAAATATCAGTAGGGAATCAGACTAATTTAAGATTGAGGGAGGCAAATAAATAGAATATACAAATTGTGGACAAGTCATGATAAGGTACAAGTACAAAATTTAGGCAAAGTCTGTAGTTGTCTGTATTTTAGAGAGCGAGAAGTGGCAGATTATGGAAGAGATTAAGGCGCTATTCGAGCAAGGAGTCAAGCGGCTGCACGATCGGGATTTTGAGGCGGCGATTGCGCTTTTCGACCGAGTGCTGCAACTCGATCCCAACTATACCGACGCTTGGAACTGTCGCGGCTTGGCCTTGGGACACATGAAGCAGTACCCAGAGTGCATCGAAAGCTTCGATCGCGCGATCGAACTCCAACCCTCCAACAGTCAGGCTTTGCTCAACAAAGGCATCGCTTTGGGAGAATGGGGAAAGCACGAAGAAGCCTCTGCCAATTTCGATCGAATGCTGTTCTACTACCCCCACAGCTACGAAGCTTGGGAGGGGAAAGCCAACTCCCTGGCATTTATAAAAAAGCATACAGAAGCACTCAACTGCTACGATCGCGCTCTCGAATTCAACCCAGATTACTACAAAGCCTTCGCCAATAGAGGCAATGTTCTGATCGAACAGGGCCGCTTTAAAGCAGCAATGCGCAGCTACGATCGAGCCATCAGCATTCAGCCAGACGATCCAGATGTGTGGTTTAACCGCGGCTGCGGGTTCATGGCTTGGGAAAAATCCGAAGAAGCTTTAGATAGTTTCGATCGCGCGATCGCCATCAACCCCAACCACGCCTCATCGTGGGTAAACCGGGGCAATATGCTAGCTAAATTGGGCAGAGAAAAAGAGTGTTTGGAGGCCACAGAAAGAGCCGTAGAAATCAATCCCAACTGCACCCACGCTTGGAACAACCGCGCCCTAGCGCTGCGGCGTTTGGGACGAGTCAAAGAGGCGATCGCATCTTACGACAAATCCCTGGTTTGCGACTCCAAAAACTACGAAGCTTGGGACAATCGGGGCTATGCTTTGACTAAATTGGGCAAATACAAAGAAGCTCACAAAAGCATTGATATGTCCCTGGAAGTCAAGCCAGATCACGCCAACGGCATTTACAACAAAGGCTATTGCTATGCTTGCGAAGGTAAAACAACTTTAGCCGTAGATTGCATCGCCAGGGCGATCGAACTCAACAAAGCCAAATACCTGAGCTTAGCTCAAACCGACCCGGACTTAAAGTCTTTGCACAAAAACAAGCGCTTTCAAAAGTTGGTAGGAAAAACGTTTTGAACCCCAGTATTAACTCACCAGTATTAAATCACCGCACATCGCCCGTACCCAATTCCACATATCTGGGAGTAGAATTCTCTTCCCAACCCTAGGGGGGATATCTCCACAAGCATTTCGAGCGACAATTTGTCAAGATTGAAAATATAACGAGAGGACAACCCCATGAACTTTTCTATACAATCTGTTTACAACTGGTACCGCGACACGCTCCGCAACCCCAAGTACCGCTGGTGGATTATTCTGGGAACACTGGCATATCTGGCAAGCCCGATCGACATTGCCCCAGACTTTCTCCCCGTCGTCGGACAAATTGACGATGTGGCGATCGCAGTATTGCTGATTTCGGAAGTATCCCAAATGGCGATCGACCATTTTAAATCCCGCCAAACAGAGACAGCATCAGCATCAGAAGCAACGGGCACCTATTCAGAAGGTACAGCCCGCACTGTTGATGTAGAAGCATCCTCTGTGCAATAGTTGCCAAAAATAACTGAATACTTTACAGCTTTTTGAGAGTGAGTGGGAGCAGAAGACATCGGCTCCCTTTTGCATGGGCGCTGCTAAACTCATGCGCGGGCGATCGAACCCATAAATTTTAACAAATACTTGCCTCCAAATTTCCAGAGCGCGTCTGTTCAGACTGCCGAGTAGGGTTGGGGGCTTTTGAATGCGGAAAAACCTGTTCGCAGTCAGGACTTCAGTCCTTTCCAGGTTCGCAGCATCGGACTGAAGTCCTTTCCAGGTTCGCAGCATCGGACTTCAGTCCTTCCGAGGTTCGCAGCATCGGACTTCAGTCCTTCCGAGGTTCGCAGCATCCGACTTCAGTCCTCATAAGTTTTAGGCAATAAAGGAGGACTAAAGTCCGAACGATCGAACAATCGAACATGATATGATTTTCACCTTGAGGAATAGGTGTTAACAGCAAATTTTTATTTATGCAGTTTAGCGACATAGTAGAAAAACTTAATTTAGCCAGCGGTCACAGCCTAATGGCCTCAAGCGGTGTCGATCGAGAAATTACAGGCCCCGCCCCAGTCGATGAAGCCGCATCCGGTACGATCAGCTACATAGAAGGAGCTAAATTTGCCGATCGTGCAGCCACCACAAACGCTTCGGCTTTAATTTTACCCTTAGACGAAAGCCTGCAAGCTCAATGCAGCGATCGCAACATCGCTTGGATTGCAGCAGCCGATCCCCGATTGCTATTTGCTCAAACGATCGCCCTTTTCTATCAACCATTTCGCCCAGCATCCGAAATTCATCCTTCAGCCACAGTTCACCCCGAAGCCGAAATCGGTGAAAATGTCAGTATCGGCCCCCACAGCGTTATTCAAGCCAAAGTCAAAATTGGCAATAACGTTTGCATTCACCCCAATGTCGTCATTTACCCAGATGCGGTAATTGGCGAAAATACAGTTTTACACGCTAACTGTGTGATTCACGAACGTGCTCGCATCGGGGCAAATTGCGTCATTCACAGCGGTGCGGCGATCGGGAGCGAAGGTTTTGGGTTCGTGCCGACAGCCACAGGATGGGTGAAAATGGAGCAGTCTGGATGCACTGTATTGGAAGAGGGCGTTGAGGTGGGCTGCAACAGCACGATCGACAGGCCCGCTGTCGGAGAAACCCGCATCGGCCAAAATACAAAAATCGACAATTTAGTACACGTAGGTCACGGCTGTCAAATCGGGAAAAATTGCGCTTTTGCCGCCCACGTCGGCTTAGCGGGCGGAGTACAAATTGGCAACAATGTAATTTTGGCCGGTCAAGTGGGAATTGCCAATCAAGCTAAAATCGGAGATGGGGCGATCGCCACAGCCAAAGCCGGAATTCACAGCGACGTGCCCGCAGGTGCGATCGTGACGGGGGTGCCAGCCATTCCCCACAAACTATTTCTCAAAGCTGCTGCTGTTTACAACCGCCTCCCAGAAATGTACCAGTCCCTGAGACAAATTCAGCGCCGGATCGATCGCCCTTGAAGGAAGTTCGGCCCACGAGCTGTCTACGGGATTTAACGGATTAACGGATTTAACGGATGGATGTTCACAGCAGAGGTTCGAGGGAAGTTCGGCAACGAACAATGTACGGAATTTAACGGATGTTGAGGTTCGAGGTTCGAGGGAATAAGTCGGAGGGAAGCAGCTAGAAAGCACAAGCCCGAAGGCTTAATTATCAAAGATTTTATGTTTGTGTAGTTTTGCTAAAAAAGATTTTTAATCAAACGCATAAGTTTAAGTATATCATTTTGATAATGCTAGAAATCGGCACAAAAGCCTATTTGCAAATCGCAGGTATTCCCAGATAACTTCTCAAGATAATGATAGAAACTGCCACAGCTCCACTTACAGGAAAAGCCCTGCTTCAAAAACTCAAAGAAGTCGCTCACTTGCCCCGGCGAGAAACCGCCAAGCACTGCGGCTACTACTCGACTACAAAAAACGATCGCACCCGGGTTAATCTCACAGGTTTTTACAACGCTGTGCTGGCCGCCAAGGGTATTCCCTTAAGTTCAGAAGGCAAAAAAGACGGGCGGGGTAGAGAAGCCGCTTATCATGTAAGCATCCACAAAAACGGTCAAATTGTGATCGGTACGGCTTACACTGAATCGATGGGATTAACACCCGGAGATCAGTTTGAAATTAAGTTGGGCTACAAGCACATTCACCTGATTCAGGTAGAGGGCGATCGCAGTCAGGAGCCCAATAAGAGCTCAAGCGAGGAAGACCAAGCCGGTAATGCCGACGAATAATGCTTTAAGACCACAAAGGTGAAGATAAATTAAGAATTTAGATCGAATTCGGTTAATTGTGGATCTTGCACCGCTCGCACTGCGGTATAATTCCGATTTAACCGGATTTGACATTATAGCATTTCCTGTCAATTACTAGAAAAAAAAGTTTGATCGTTCGGACTTTACTCAAGCGTAATGGATGCGGACTCGCATTCCGAACGATCAAACCTATTTTATTGTGTGGTTCTAGCTAACATGATTTTATTAGTCAATATCCGATCGCCAAAGCAAAAATATTCGCCAGAAACAGGGTGGAACCGCGTAAGTCCTATTACCCATACATCGCCGCACTCTCGAATAGTTGTGAGACAATCGCTTAAATGTGGAACACCCTGAATAATTTGCGACTGCTGTCGCCATCAATACCAGCAATTGTCAAAGTAATTGTTTTTTTCTCAACTTGGGCTTGTTTGTGGTTGCCCGTAGCAATTATACTGGCGATCGCCCTAAAATGGCGTCCGCCTCAACCATTAGGCAACAAAAAACTGCCTTTACTCGCTTCCCTATACTTAATTGTTCCCTTAATTTTGTGGGCGACAACTTGGATCGAAGGCGCAGATGAGGCAGATTGGGGTTGGTATTGGCAACCCGCAACTTTCATATCCTCGCTGCTGGGATTAACATTAGCAATAGTCAGCTTAGCAGTTTTGTTCGGCGTGCAATTAACCGCCGGTTGGATAGAACTGCAAAACACCAAAGTTCAAACCGAAACAGGCGAAACAATCATTAATCCTTGGGCTTCAATCCTAAAACCTTCAACTCTGCTGACTCTGTTATTAGCAGTGTGGATTAGCGCCACAGAAGAGCTAATCTTTCGCGGCTGTTTGCAAAATCTACTCCAGCAAGATTACTCAATATTAACCGCAGGTGCGATAGCCAGTTTCATTTTCGCGATCGCCCACCTAATTTGGGCCGCCAAAGAAACTCTACCGCAACTGCCAGGCTTGTGGCTGATGGGGATGGTTTTAACATTAGCCCGCATCGCCGACAATGGAAGCTTAGGATTGGCGATCGGACTCCACGCCGGGTGGATTTGGGGTATAACTACCGTAGATACAGAAGGAGTAATTAATCAAACCAACAAAGTACCGGAATGGATTACAGGAATAGCAGCAAAACCCCTAGCCGGTGCAGCCGGAATTCTGCTACTGCTAGCAACAGCAGCCGTACTTTTGTTAATGTGTAAATAGGACTTAGGCTAAGAAACCCGGCTTCTTAGAAAATATTGGTTTGCTAACGATAAATCTCGGAAGAAACCGGGTTTCTGATGATTAGTGCACAACTCCTAGTAATTCTCTTCCTCTCTGCCTCTGCGTTCTCTGCGCCCTCTGCGGTAAAAAAAAGATTAGATTCAATAAAGCGGGAACAAAAACTACAACCAAAACATAGATAACACAGCCATTAATCTGCGGTTAAAAATCAGACATTAATTCAAGTGTCGATCGATCGTCACAATCGAAATTGGATTCAGCGCATCAAAACGAGTCAAACTACCCGCAGACACAGAACGCGACAACTGCACCTGCACAATTCGGTAACTCCAGTGCGGTTCCCGGCGCACCCGATCGCCAATCCAGCTCAAAACAGTAGCAATATCCTCAAAAACATCCAAAGCCAGCACGATCGAGCCTCCAGCGAGCAGCCGCAGCGCGCAAACGCCCAAAATTTTAGTCAACCCTCCACCGCTGCCGCCGATAAAAATCCGGTGCGGCGGACGCAAGCGGTGCAAGATGTCCGGGGCAGTTCCGTGAATCGAAAACACATTTTGCAAGTCAAAACGGCGACAATTGAATTCGATCGCAGAAGTACCCGAAACCGTTTGTTCGATCGCGTATACTTCGGACTGCGGGAATAAACGAGCAATCTCGATCGACACAGAACCGTTACCAGCACCCACATCCCAGACAACTTGTTCCGGTTGCAAAGCCAATTGTGCCAGCACCAACACCCGCACCTCCCGTTCCACCGTCAAACCAGGCCTGTCGCCGCAACCGATAAAAGCTGCATCGGGAATGCCCAACAAAGGCAACTTTCCCAAATCCAAAGCTTCTGTCGGCGGGGACACGCGCAGCATCACCACCACGCTCAAAACTGCAAAAGACTCTCCCACCAAAGCTTCCAGAGAACGGAGACCCACTTTCTCCTCAGCAGAACCCAAATTTTCGCAAACCCAAAACTGGTAGCGCGCGGGCAAATCTAGAGCTTGTACCAAACTTGCTATAGCCGCCGGAGTGCGAATTGCGTCCGCAAGTACCGCAATTTTCTCAACACCCAGCTTGAGTTTAGCCGTCAGTTCCTCAAAAAAACGTCCCTGAGAGCCTACAAAATGAGCATCTTGCCAAGGGATGTGCAAGCGGTTAAAGGCCAACTGCACGCAGCTTACATGGGGGTGAAAAGTCAATGTATCCGGCGGCAGTTGGGAAATTAGCAACTTTCCCCAGCCGTGGAACAGCGGGTCGCCCGCTACTAAAATTACAATGAGCTGAGGCGTGGGGGTGGAGGGGGGCGAAAAAGTCTCTGCATCTGGCTCTAAATTCGCATCTGCAGCCAACCAACGCCTAATTTCCAGAATTGCTTCGGTTAAATCTTCCAACGCCCAGCGCTCGCAGGATTGCTGCGGAAAATAGCTCAAATGCCGATCGCTCCCGACGAGCAGAGCGGCCCTTTCTACAACCTGCCGCGCCGACTCACTCAGCCCAGCAGCTCCATCTAAACCGATACCAACAACGTGTATTATCACTTTTTTAGCTAAAACCAAAAAGTCAGAATTACTAATTTTTTGTCAATAATCCTAATTATGGATTGAAAGCAACTGCCCAGCGATCGTTTGCGTTTGGACGGTAGGATCGCCCTTTATGGGGTGCGATCGCAAATCTGCCGATCGCCCGCCTCCACCCCAACATTATGCTTGAGATAATCCTTTATCCAGTCGCATCCCCGCGCGATTAACTGCTCAAAATCTAGGATTTCAGCATTCCAGAACTCAACCTCCGCATCATCACTCACCGAAACCAGAGTTTTGCCATCTGGACTGAAGCTAACGTTCCAGAAAGGATAGCCGCGCCCTTGAATTGTTTGCAGTTGTTGCCCTGTCTCGATATTCCAAAGCCGAATTCTGCCCTCATCACTGGTAGAGGCAAGGATTTTACCGTCAGGACTGAAGCTGAGTCCTGTTATACCAGCAGAATGTCCGATGAATGTTTTCAATTCATGACCCTCTAGCGTCCAAAGTTTAATTGTTCTGTCATGACTTGCCGAAGCAATAGTTTTGCCATCGGGACTAAATCGGACGCGCACAACATAATTGCCCTGTCCGTGAAACGTTTTCAAGAGTTGTCCCTGAAGGTTCCAAAGTTCGATCGTACCATCGTGATGACCGGAGGCAAGAAACTTACCATCGCGACTGAAACTCACACTCCAAACTTTACCTGCATTTGCCCTAAGCGTTTTTACTTCTGCATTGCCAATCTGCCACAGTTTGATGGTGCCATCGTAACTGGCAGTTGCCAAAATTTGCCCATCAGGACTAAAACTCACATCAGTAACTGCTTTGCTGTGTCCGTTGAAGGTTTTTAGGAGTTGCCCTTGAAGGTTCCAAAGTTTGATAGTTTTGTCGTAACTGGCAGCCGCGATCGCCGCACCATCTGGACTAAAACAGAGACTCCAGATGCGGTTCCATTCTTCATTACTCTTAGCATTAATTGCGGCTAGCGCTTTCCCCTGCCAATTCCACAGTCGAATTGTCCGATCGTCTCCGGCTGTGGCAATGATTTTGTCATTGGGACTAACGCTCACACTCCATAGAGAATCGGTATGTCCATGTAAGGTCTGATGATTTTGATTAATCAGTCTCCATAACCTGACCGTATCATCCCCTCCAGCAGTGGCAATAGACTGACCGTCTGGGCTAAAACTAACTGCAAAAACTTCAGTGTGGTGCCCTTTGAACGTTTTGAGTTCTCTTCCCTCTAGATTCCACAATTTGACAGTCGCATCGGCACTTGTCGAAGCAATGGTTTGACCGTCAGGACTGAAACGCACCCCAATGGCAGAATTATTATGTTTGCCGATCGTCCTAATTTCTTTTCCTTCTAAATTCCACAATTTGACCCGTGTATCTCCACCGGCCGTAGCAATGAACTGACCATTTGGACTAAAACTGACTCCATAAATCGCTTGCGGACTTTCCTGGAAATTTTTGATTTCTCGCCCATCCATACTCCAAAGTTTCACGGTTCCCCCTAAATCTGCGGAGACAATCTTTTGACCGTCAGGACTGCAACTGAGGCTCCAAACATCATACTTGTGTCCTGTGAGAGTTTTAACTTCTTGTCCGTCGATTTGCCAAAGTTTGACTGTACGATTCGCACCAGATGCAACAATTACTTGACCGTCAGGACTGAAACAAAGGTCAGCCATAAAACTCTCTTCATCGCCACCAGGAAAGGTCATCAATTCTTTGCCATCCACAGTCCATAGCTTGACCTTTTTGTCGGCACTGATGGCTGCAATCTGTTTACCATCCGGGCTAAACTTCACACTTCTAAAAAGTTGATTTTGTCCTGACAGCCGTTGGAGTTGTCGTCCATCCACACTCCATAACCTAACTGTATTATCTTCACTGACAGTCGCCAGGGTTTTACCATCTGGACTAAAGTCTACGCTTCTGACTTTATCGTTGTGTCCTTCTAAACGATTGCGTTCGCTAATTTGGAACATGACTCGCTGCAATGCCAATTGGACGGACGATCGAGTTTGAGTATCTGCCCGAGGTGCTGCGTTCAATTGAGTAGCGGCTTTCAGGGCGGCGAGTAAAGCATCCAGTTCTTGATTAGCATTCAATGAGGCTGTGGAAGCTAGACTGAAGGATTTTATCCTTTCCAGTTGTGCCGTTCGGAGCATTTCTATAGCTAATAATCCTGCTGCGATCGCACTCAACACAGCCACAATCAGGATGACATTCCCAACTCGGATGCGTCGCTTTGCTTTGCCGTTTGCTTGTTGCAGGACTTGATTAGCATCCGACAAAACTTCATTAGCCTCTGCCAGGATTCTAGAAGCTTCAGCTTCTGTCTCAAGTTTTTGTTGCAAATCGCGTTGTTCTAAGGCTCGACTTGCTGACAAAAAGTGATAATCTTCGTCGCTGAGGCTTTTATCCTCTGCCCATTCCAGGGATTGCCGCAATACCTGTCCCCGCAACAGCCATGATTCTTCTTGTCCGTTGGCTGCCAGCCAACCTGATAAAGCAGTGGCATAAAAATCAGGACGGAGGCTAGTAGATTCTTGTTGAACCCAAGCCATATTAAACACAACCGCATTTATGCGGTTATAAACGCGGAGCATACCCTGATGTTTGACCACCAATCCTGACAATTGCAACTCCAGTCGATCGGGACTGTCTTCTACAGGAATTGCGTTGAATTGTAATATCTGCTGATACAGCCCCAGCAGCCGACCTCTACGCTGTCCGCTACCTCGAATGCGATCGCGAATTGTCCTCAGATGCGGTGGAGTATCCTGAGATTCCCAATTTTCAACAATATATTGTTGAACTAATTGTTCGATGTTTGGTTCTCGGTTCTGAGTTTTCTCTGCTACCAACTTACACAACTTTTGAGTGAGAAAAGGTTGCCCGCCCGTCCAATCTAAAATTTCTTGTAAAACGGCTGTTGGATTCTCTACTTTTCCGACTAATCCCTGAGTTAATGGTGATTTAGCTTCTGCTAGCTTAAATCCTGTCAGATCGATCGATCGACCAATATTAAAGGGAGTTTTTTGCTTATCAACCATCAAGTCGCATGGTGTGGCAACTCCCAACAGACAAAAGGTCAAGCGATTATAGATGGGATTGTGCGATCGTTGCTCGTAGCAAGCACGAATTAAAGCAAATAGATCGTCGGTTGAAAAATTTAAGCTCTTAACGTTATCAATTTCTTCTAAAAAAATACAGACTCTCGGACTAGCAACTTTTACCAATAGAACATCTTCAATAAACAGGCTGAGTTGTTGGATTGCAGAAAGTTCCGCTTGTTCGTTTCTCCAAGTCTTTAGATCGAACGTTCCTGAAAGTTTGAAAACTCTAACCAATTCCACGACTAAACCTTTATACCATTGGTCAGCCGTTACCTGCTTTGACCCCAATTTCGTCACATCTACTGCCGCGCAAGCAATTTTTTTCGCCTCAAGCAGTTGCATAGTTCGTGCTTTTAAGCTCGACTTCCCCATCTGTCGAGAGTTAAACACGTAACAGAATTCACCCGCTTCTAATGCAGCCAAAAGTTCTCGATCGGCCTGCCGCGTTACATAACAGAGTGCATTTGGCGGTAAGCTTCCTCCAACTTTATATTCATAATTTTCGTTGTAGGTTGTATTCATTATTTTATTCGTATTATAAGATTCAATCCTCAAACAAGATTGGTGCTGAAATACTGACGATATAGCTCGCAACTCGGTGTTACTTGGTTGCCATTAAGATGCACGATTCCCATGCTATCCAACTGATAGACAGTTACGGATTCTAACTGAATAGGGCTTTGTGCAGTCACGACCTGTTTCAAGGCGAATGCTAATTCTGGTTGCTGTTTTAAATTGCCTAAGCAACACCGCAAATGGTCGCTATAAACTCCAGCATGGGTTGGAGCATCTTGCAGCAATTGCTGAAGTGTCATATCCTGACGAGCAAGGTGATACAGGGCCAGTCGAATCAGATAAGGATGCCCTCCAATCATCGCCGTTAACGGTTGGGTCGTTTCAACAGTCCAAGTTAAGCCATGTAACTGAGCTAGCGTCTGGACTTGCTGTTGATTAAATGGCGGCAATCTCAGGGGTAGCCCAACATTAAATGGAGATTGATGGATATTTAAGGAGATATATACTTCTGTTGAGTGAGCGATGACTAATCGAAGTTTTCGCCAACTTTCTTGGAGTGTGGCTTCTTCATGCCATTCTCGCAGCAAAGCTAAAAAATCTTCAGCAATATCGGGATAGTTAAAAACAGTATCAATTTCGTCTAAGCTGAGGACTAAATCCGTCTCTAACTGTTCTAATAAATGGCTTTCAAAGTATCCAGTACAGCTTACCTTACTACCAATTTCTTCATCCCAGTAGTCATCAAGCTTTGGTTCTAGGTTCAGTTGTCGGCTCACATTCAAACAAAACCATCGTAAAAATTTATTTAAGCTTGTAAAGACTGTTTTTTCAGCTTTTCGCAGGTTCATGCGAACAACTTGATAATTTTGTTGAGTCGCATAAGCCAACACTCGATTGAGTAAGGAGGTTTTCCCCATTTTTCTAGGTCCTCTGATGCGAATCAGAGAACCGGGCTTCAAAATCTCCTTGTAACAGTCGGACTCGATCGGAGGACGTTCGACATAAAAAGGAGAATCCAGTCCTAAAGGTCCTTCTGGAAATTCTAGGGCGATCGCACAATTCGATGTTGGTGTTGATGAAGTTTTAGCAGCAGTCTGGTTTTGCCATGCCCTCTTGAGTGCCTGTCGGAAGTTCTTCTTTGTTACTTCTTCGCCTAATGCTGCTGACAGTTTTTTCCACAAGCGATATCCCACGTCTCCACTGATGTAGTTCTCAGTCAGAAATAACTGTTCGGCAATCTTTCCATAACTTTTACCTTCCCACGCGCCTCGAAGCACCTCGTTCTCAACATCACTGAGGTGTCTTCCAGTATGTTTTAATACCAGTGTATTAACCAGGTTTTGGGTTTGTTCCCAAGACAGTTCTGTTTCAGCATTCATGGCTTAGATTAGCAAGATGAATACCTTTAGTTATATCACGAATTAACGGGCGAATCAATTGGGTTGCTGCACCTGACTTTTCCAGACTTTTTGCTTTAAATGTAATTGGCAATCCTGAACTTTTCCTGTTTTTTGTCTATTTATTTATCAATATATCGATCGCAAACTCCAGAAGTTTCCCAGTTATCATATCGAGTTGCGATCGGCAAATATATAAACATGAAGCGCGAAAACAGACCTAATCAATTTAGTTATTAACTTTAAGTTAGCACTCATCTAACGCTTCTACATGACCAATGTACGAGATTAGCAAATCAACGTATTGAGTCACACTGAACATTTGAAGCGTGCATTTACTGACAAAATCTATTTTGTAGAAATCCTAGTATGAAAGTCAGCTAGCGCCATTTCTAGCACCAATTTGAAGTCAAATCAATCGTTTACAAAACTTACATTGAGGTAAATTATGGCAGTCAATCATAAGGTTCCGTATTTCAGTCAAGAAGATAACGAAATTCAACCTTGGCGCACTTGCGGTGCTACAAGTGCCGCAATGTGTTTGAAATACTTTCAAGTTGCAGATTTAGGTCCCTTTGCACAGTACGAAGATGATGTTAAAAAACGTTTCGATCGGCTGGGAATAGATCACGGTTCTCCCGATGGCATCAAAAGAGTGTTAGAGGGTTTAGGGTTGAGAGATAACTTGACATTGACGGGAAGTCTTTCAGACATCACTCGCTCTCTCGATTCTGGCGAGATCTGTATATTGCATGGTTTTTGGACAAATTCGGGTCACATTCTAGTTATTCGCGGTTACAACAACAACGGTGACTTTTTTGTGAACGATCCAGCCGGAGAATGGTTCTACTCAGGCTATCGGAAAAATTCCCCATTTTCACCAGATAACAAGGGCGAAAATAAGATATACAGTCGTAAATTGATATCCGCCGCTAGCAATGCTTTTGGTTTGCGTCAAGCTTTATCTTTTTATGACACTTGGGACAGCAGCAAGATCGAATCTACTGCAACAATGTGGCTGCATCGAATTTCTAAATAGCTCTGAATAATCCTGGGTTTGCAATCGATTTAACGTCCGGTTAATTACCAATAAAAAAGTTGGTAGTGAGGACTTTAGTCCTAATTTCGCCCAAATATGCAAGCAAGGAATGAAGTTTTTACTACAAACACATAGGGGGTTATATAACCGGACAATATCTGACATTCTGCTTCCAGGGTGAGTCTACAGAAAGTCATTATTACTACTTGGAGGTCTGAATATGGCAATTGAAAAAGTTGAGTTACAAATCAATGACGGGATTATTGATACCCCTCACCTGATTGATGATGTCGAAATCCTGCAAAGGCGCTTGAAAGATTGGGGATTATTACCAAAAGATGCCAAAATTGACGGACTTTTTGGGTCTGTTACTAAGGCAGCAGTGGAGCAATTTCAACGGATGCGCCCCGCCGAGCGCAGCAAATTTGTCCCAGGTGGATTAAAGGTAACAGGCAAAGTCGATCGTAATACTTGGGCTGAGTTGCTGAAGGTGAAACCCGAAGCAATAACAATAGTTAGTCGCACACCCAAGATTTGGGATATGCCCGGTGGTTTCTCTAGCGTTGATAATATTTTAGATATTGCTCAATGCCCATCGGAAATTCGCCCCTTTGCTAAAAAAAATTTGCCTTTAGTTCTCAATCAATGTCTGGATAATGGCGTCATCGATCGCGGGCAAATTGCCTATGTTTTCGCAACCGCCGAACATGAATCCCATTTTGGACGCTTCATGATGGAATTAGCTGATGGGTGGGATTATGAAGATCGCGATGATTTAGGGAATACTGAACCGGGCGATGGTCCTCGTTTCAAAGGCCGAGGTTTTGTCCAAATTACAGGTCGTCGCAACTATCGAATCTGGAGTGAAAAACTCGGAATTAATTTGATCGATCGTCCAGAAAAAGCTGCTCTCCCTGCAATTGCTGCCCTGATTCTAGTTCGGGGAATGCGCGACGGTAGTTTTACGGGTGTAGGTTTGAGCGATTTCATTGCGGGCGATAGTCGCGATTTCTTCAACGCCAGGACAATAGTGAATGGACGGGACAAAGCCGATCTCATCGCGCAGTTTGCTGAGTATTATTTCAAAGCGATTGCCTAAAATTCAAACAATTTGTAGTCATTTTAGGAGGTTAATCACATGATACTAAATCCCGGCTATTCATCCTGTTGATGATGCGGTATGGTGCGTCGCTAATGTATAGTTGCGAATAGCCAAGATTGTCGTAGCGACGCACCTTACTTTTACTGATTGTTATTTCAAATTTGAGTTCTTTAAAGTTTTTAAACATATGTCTTTAATTATTGTGGAACAGGCATCTTGCCTGTTCTTAACAGCCTTTTTGGGAGATGTCTAATAGACATCTTCCATAATTATTGTGGAACAGGCATCCTGCGACGCAAGGAAACCCAACATCAAAAATCGATGGTTTTGTTGGATTTTGCTCTCGTCTCAATCCAACCTACAATGTTGATGAGTAAGCTCACCTCCATGAATTCTAGTCTGCGTCCAGGGGTAAACCGATTTGAGGTTTACAGTCCACAAAAGTCAATGAATCAGGATCTAGAAAGTCAGCTAGCGCCATTTCTAGCACCAAAGTGTCAAACGGTATAGTCTGAACTACAATGCTAGAAATTCCGATACAGATAGGATGGCAATATTTTGAAATGGATTTAAGACAAGTAAATCTCGATCGCCAGTGACAATGTAATCGGCATTTCCCTTCACAGCAAGTTCCAGAAATTTATCGTCTTTAGGATCGCGACAGACTGAAAAGGATTGAATAATTTCTACAGTTTCCACGACTGCGATTAGATAGTTGAGAAAGTCAGTCCGCGAAGCTTTTGAGAGATAGCGATCGAACTTTGGACGGTTGAAGATGTCCTGAAGCTCAGGAAGTGTAGCTGTAGACATCATAATTTGTCCAGTTGTCATTGCCTTGTCAAAGGCTTGACGGGGAGAAGAGTTCTTAAACAGTGCAGCACTCAAGATAACGTTAGAGTCAAGCACAATTCTGATTTTATTCATCAAGGATAGATTGCAAAATCTCTGGTGTTAGCCCATTAGCTTCAGCTTCATCACTCAGTTTATCCATTGTGTTTTGCAACGTACTGATTTTTAGAGCCTGTCGCATCCATTGATTAATCAAAGTTTGAATTTTTTGCTGCTGTTCGGGTTGTGATACCTGGAAAGCGGCGGCGATGTCTGGATCGATTTGAATCGTAATCGTTGTCATAGTTAGTTTTTCAAGAAAATTTGGATTGGCAACAAACACCAATTCCTCTAGCAGGAAGGCTTGCGGGGAGAGAATTTTGGGCGTTTTGAGTGTCTGTCATAAACTCATTGTAAGTCCTCCGATGACGGGATGGGTAAACTTGCACGATAGGTTATATCATGTCCGGGAGATCGACCTGAATTAAGGATTGAGAGGGGGGAGGGGGAGAGGGGGAGAGGGGGAGAGGGGGAGAGGAGAGGGAAAGTTAATTATGGTAATCGACCGGACATGATATTACAAGATCGTCGCTCTTCCTTCTTGAATGGTGCGATCGCTTCGATTTTACCCCAATCGCGTAGCTTCACCTGAATTTTCCAGAACTTTGACGCGCGATCGCACTTGCTATCCCGAACTTTTCCGATTGCCAATGTAACCATTACCTGAATTTAGCGATCGTAAAATCCAGAACTATACCAGTTATCATCCGAGTTGCGATCGGTCAATATATAAACATGAAGCGAGAAATGAAAGCCCGATCTAGTTGAGCGATCGGCATCCTGACGCTTCTTGTTCGGGATGGTACGACTTGGATCGTATCTGATTTTTATTAAGTAGGAGATATTGCAATGATTACCTTTTACGACAACCAGGCACTTTTCGATGCTAACAGCACCACAAACACTATTGAGCTTAAGAGTAAAGAGGAAAATTATCAATCGAACAAAGCGGACTGTATAAATGATGAGAAAACCCGCCCCTTTCAGACTGATGTAAATCAGAGAATTCAACGGGTTCAAGAGAATTATTTTCTAGAGCGCCGAAGTTTCTTGTAAGGGGAAGCATATCAATCAGAGTTCCAAAATTTAAGGTGCATATCAAAAATCAATTCATTAACTGTCCGGTTAACTTAAGCGTTGAGTTGAAGAATCTCAGGGAACACAGATGGCCGACCCATAACTGCCTAAGTTCTCATACCGTATAAAACATCTACCCGACACTTTATGGAGCAATCAACAGGGCAGCATAGAACTTTGCTTCTCTGCCTGTTTACCCATAATCAAGTTTCTAAAAAATCTGGTGCAGACTGCTGAGTAATAAATAAAGAGTCAAAAGAGAGGTTCCCAACATGAGGAATAATTCCATGACGACTATAATGCAACGTTCACTAATTACGATATCCTGCGGCATTGCTTTATCCTTTGCCGTTTCCGGTGCGACCATCGCTAGCCAAGTCGTCGGCTGGTGGGGAGGCAATTGGAATTGCAATATTGACGGACGATCGGCCCGCATGAGATGGAATGTGGTTGATGATAGCCAAACCACCTGTAACGGTGACACCTGTAGCACCAGTTCTGGTGTGCGCTGGCAGGGCAGCTTTTCCGACAATGGATCGCGCTGGGTGCCGCTGACAAATCCACGCCAGGCCAATCGAGGCGGATTGTACTTCCGCCATGCTGATGGCAATCAATGGTATTTGCCCAAACCCACAGGCAATAGAACCACGGGTTGGACGACGTGGAACGGTAAGCGATATCCGCTTTCATGCTGGAAATAAATAGTACAGTCTCGTTTCTTTCCTTCGCTTTCTATAAAGCAAGAAATGAGGTTAGGTCAAACCTTCAAACATTTAGTGCGATCGCTGATAGCTGTACCTGAATTTGCCAGAACTTTGAATAGCGATCGCACTTGCCACCCGAACTTTTCCGATTGCCAATCTAACATTATCTGAATTAATTAAATGTTTAACAGGAGAAACACCCGTGTCTAATCAACTTTCTCGCCGTCAACTTAGTATCTTTCCTGCGGAGGCTAGGCATACCATCAGCCCACTAATCTACGGTATTAATGTTTTTGAAATGAATGATACCGATTTTGCCGCATTAATCCAAGCCATCAAGCCATCAATTGTGCGTTGGGGTGGCAATGCAACAACTCGCTACAATTGGGAGAATGATTTTTACAATACTGGCAATGACTACTATTATGAAAATGTCGCCTCCGATAACCCGGATCGCTCAGAACTTCCCAATAATTCTGCTGCCGATCGCTTTGTACAGCGCAACCGTGCTGCCGGAATAGAATCATTAATTACCGTTCCACTCATTGGCTGGGTTGCTAAAGCAAAAACTGACCCAAACCCATTAGCTCATCCCTTTAACTGCGGTTTTAAGGTCAGTAAATATGGCGAGCAAAAACAAACCGACCCCTACGATCGCGATTGCGGCAATGGGATTCGCCTAGACGATGATGCTTCATTAATTACTGGCAATGACCCAACAGATACTAGCATTGCAGTGGGTACTGATTTTGTAAACCGTTGGGTGAGCCATTTGGTTGGGCGGTTTGGCAACGCCTTGGCTGGTGGCGTTAGTTTCTATGCACTCGATAATGAACCAGGGATTTGGTTTGAAACCCACCGCGATGTTTTCCCTGGCTATTTAAGTTACGAAGAATTACTCAAGCGTAATATCGATTACGCTGCTGCTATTCGCCAAGCCGATCTTAATGCTCAAATTTTAGGACCTGTACAGGACGGATGGACGCGCTACTTCTATTCATCATATAACTCCTACCCAGATGCAACTGCTCAAGCCGATCGGGATGAACACAATGGTGAGGCATTTGTGGCTTGGTATCTAGCTCAACTTTATGCTTGGGATCGGCAGAATGGTCAGCGTACCATTGACTATTTTGACCTGCATTATTATCCACAGGCCGATGGTATTGCACTTTCACCTGCTGGCGATAATACAACCCAGGCACTTCGACTTCGGAGTACCCGTTCCCTCTGGGATGCAAGTTATGTCGATGAAAGCTGGATTGAGGATACAGAAGATGACAACACTGCGGTGCAACTGATTCCTCGGATGCGTGCTTGGGTTAATCAACACTATCCCGGTCTAAAGTTAGCCATTTCCGAGTATAACTGGGGTGCTATTAATGATATAAATGGAGCCTTGGCTCAAGCCGATGTCTTGGGGATTTTTGGGCGTGAGGATGTAGGGTTAGCAACCTTTTGGGCAGCGTTAACTGCCGACCAACCAGTAGCGTTTGCTTTTCGTATGTACCAAAATTATGACGGTCAAGGAAGCAAGTTTGGTGATATTAGTATTGCAGCTACTAGCGACGATCGGGAGCAGCTTGCAATTTATGCCGCCCAACGCAGTAGCGATGATGCCCTCACCCTAATGATCGTTAACAAATCTGATACCGCACTCTCAGCCCAGATCGATCTCGGTGGCTTTGTAGGAGGACAATATGCCCAACACTACTGTTATAGTGCTACCAATCTCAATTTAATTGAAAAACAGGCCGATCTGCCTATCAGTAACGGCGCGATCGATCGTGCATTTGAAGCAAAATCAATCAATCTATTGGTTGTCGCTGGTTCTAGATAGCGTTCGACCAAATCGAGTTTATACACTCAAAGTCCAAGGTTGCAACTCACACAGGTTTGGTAGATCGACTCGCCCTGCCTATTCGCTGCAAGATTTAGATAATTTTCTCGCCAAATGCAAGGAGAGCCAGATCGTGCCGATCCTGGGGTTGTGGGACTTCACCTGTCAGTCCGATGCCACAATGCTCAACACTCAGTTAATTCCTTGGTGGACTTCCGAACCTGTCTTGGCTGTATTGAAAAAACATCAGCAATATCTGATTGTTAATCCTGCTAACTAATTGGGTGTCTATCGTTGGGCGAACAATTCTGTGGAAGCATTGGAGGCGTATAAAACCTCATATAAGAATGCAATTGCCAGCATTCGACAACACTTGCAACTCCCGATCGCGATTGATGCGCCTGATTGCGGTACTTCGATCGAAGTTTTCGCCAAGATAGGTCGGGAATTAGTCGATAGCGATCCAAATCGCAATCTTTTGTTTAGCGGACACGCTTATTGGGCTGGTTATGATGGAATGTCGCATCTTAATGCAGTAATCGAAGCCAATTTACCGATCGTCTTTGGTGAAATTGCCAATAAGCAAGATGAATCGATCGCGGGGAAAACCGCATACTGCTATTACGATATCGATGGCCGTAAGGAAAATCATCCACCCCAGAATGATTTTACTTATCAAGCACTTTTGACGGTGCTAAAAGAGCAGGAAATTGGTTGGCTGGCTTGGTGTTGGTGGAAGGATGGTTGCGCTCGGAGGGAAATGACTCAGGACGGGAATTTCTCAGGTCTTACGCCCTACGGCGACGATCTGGTAAACAATCCTGTCTACGGCTTGAAGGCGACTGCCCAGCGATCGACTGCTTTTGGGGTACGATCGATTAATTAGCTCGACCAAAGTTTTCCAGCAATTTTGTTCGAGAGTCGATCGAGGTCAGTATGGGCTTGGGGAGATGATTCTGACAACTTTGACGTTCGGGTTGCTTTATTGTTTGCTACCGTTACTGCAAATTGGGCAAAAAATACGGTTTTTAGGTAATACAACATATCTTGTTATCGAGCAGTATTAGGCATTTGGCAGAATATTTGATATTTCTTCTGCCAAATGCCTCATACTCGATCTTGACGATCGGCTCAAAACTCAAAAACAGGCCAATCTGGTTGCCGCACGTAGCTAGTCATGTCGTCAAACTTCCGCAGTTCGGCTCGGTGCACGCACAGATCCTGGGGCGTGTCGAGCCATTGGTCGTTTAACTCAGACATGAGCGCGCACAAACGATCGCGGTCAAGGTTCGGCCCGGTGTCCCCAAAATAAGCCAGAGTAATGTGTGCGGTAAAATGATATTGCTGTTCTATTCCCAAGGCAATTAAATCGGGATTTTGATAGATCGATCGGCGAAACTCCAGAATTTGCTTGTAAGAGTTTTCGTCCGTCGGTGCCAAACACACGCCTACTGCTCTAGTCATCACCATCAACCCCAGCACAGTCCAGCGAATCCCAGGGTCGCCCGCTAGGGGTTTGCAGGCGGCAAAACGCTCTTTCATGCGATCGCGCAGTTGTCCCTCAAATTCGGGATTTTTCTCAGAGGCGTCTCGAAAAGCACTGCTCCAAATCAAATCAGCCACAGTTAAATGGAAGCTATCAGGAGGCAGTGCCACCAGCGCACCGTCCGCGATTTCCTGCAATAGCCGTTTTTGGACAGAGTTTAAATTACTATAAAGTGCAGTATTGTCTGCATCTTCCCCCGCAGGTGGCGTAATCACCGAATAACCCGGAAAAGGCACAGGATTTCTGTGACCTGCTTCATCAGGCTTAAATTTTGGAGATTCCTGAATGTGTTCCACCTGGGACTTGTAGGAGTCCAGCAGCGTCATTCGCGCCACCCGATTTACGTAAGCTTGATAAGTATCATCCAATCTTGATTTCCTCGCGGTGAAATACTCCCACACCAAATTTTATATTATGGTGCGGGCTTCCAACATTCCGATTCAGGATATGTTGGACTTGGGGATCGTGCAACGCCTGATTTTTTGGCTACTGAGCGTTAAATATGCAAATTTACCTTTTCTGGGGGGAAGACGACTTTGCGATCGCGCAAGCAGTCACAAGTTTGCGCTCCTCAGTCCTCGACCCCAACTGGGCTAGTTTTAACTATGACAAAATTATTGCCGATCGACCTGACGCTGTGGTCGAAGGACTCGATCGAGCCTTAACGCCGCCCTTCGGTAGCGGCAGCCGTTTTGTCTGGCTGGCAAATACGACTGTAACGCAGCAGTGCTCTCCAGAACTCTTGGCCCATTTAGAACGGACGCTGCCGGTAATTCCCCCTACCACGGTGTTGCTGCTGACATCCGTCAAAAAACCCGACAGCCGGCTCAAATCTACCAAGTTACTCGCCAAGTCCGCCGCCGAAGAATTTCGAGAATTTTCACCGATTCCGCCTTGGAATGACAAAGAATTAGCCCAGCGGGTGCGCCAAGTTGCCGCCGAAATGAATGTTAAATTGACCGCCACCGCGATCGAACTTTTGGCCGAATCCATCGGTAGCGATACCCGCCAGCTATACAGCGAACTCGAAAAATTGCTGCTGTTTGCCGGCAACCGCAGCCAACCTATCAACCCCGATGAAGTCGCCGCCCTAGTGCACTGTCACGCCCAGAATACCTTCCAGCTAGCCGATGCGATTCGCGAGGGCAATACCTCCTCTGCTTTGGAGTTATTGGCGGGCTTAACGGCCCGCAGCGAGCCTGGTTTGAGGATTGTGGCGGGCTTGACTGGTAAGTTTCGGATTTGGCTGTGGGTGAAGGCGATGATCCAAGCGGGCGATCGGGATGATAAAATTGCTCGAGATCTAGACCTCGGCAATCCGAAACGAGTATACTATTTTCGCCAAGAAGTCAAGAACGCCAGCTTAGAAAAACTGCAAAAAAGTTTGCCTTTGCTGCTAGAGTTAGAAGCTTCTTTAAAGCGGGGTCGGGAAGAAGTCTCAACCCTGCAAACTAAAGTTATAGAACTTTCTAGCTTGTTTCGCTGAGCTCGGACAGCCCAGCAGGAGCGGGGCGTGACTGTAAATTTTTACAACAAATTTCGCGATCGGATATATCCTTGATGTCCGATCGCGCGCAAAAAGCTCAATAGCTACGAGAAATACTCTCAGAATGCCACAGTAGAAGTTAATGTGGTAAATAAATATTGTCCGCCGCCGAACGCCGATCGATTAATATTATTTGCCGGCTCTCCACCCCCCCCAAAAAAAAGAGCGCTACCCATGACACAACAGAACCTGCGGGAACTTCTGAAGCAGGGCGATCCAAAAGCGATCGCATCTAGCATCAACCGTACACTCAAACCCAAAGGCATCAACGCCGATGTGACGCGGGACGACGGCTGCCTCCACATCATTCTGGAGTCAGACAAAGTACCGAGTCAAATGGCATTGGTCGATTTCATCCGCAGCGGGATGACGAATTTGGGAGTCGAATCAATTCACACTGTCAAGGTTTACGGGCGTCGAAGAGGTGACGGCTCGCCTGCGTGGGAAGATGAAATAGAGCTGATGCCTGCGGAGCCAATGCTTTACGCCTCCGAGAGCGGAATGCCTGACGACTCTGTAGGTTTAGATGATGACGAGCCCGGAGGCGAAGACTATTATCAAGAGGGAGAATTCGATCGAGACAACGACGAGGAAGACGAAGACGAAGACGAAGACCAAGATATCGCCCCGCCTCCGAAAAAAAAATTCCCCAAATGGGCAATACCTGTGGGTATCTTAGTGCCTCTCGGGGCGATCGCAGGGCTTTACTTGACTGGAAATTTCCCCGGGGGCGGCTCCAACCCAGAACCCAGCGCCCCCGAAGCTGCTTCCCCCTCTCCCAAAAAAGCCACCTCTCCCGCGCCTCAAGCCACATCTCCATCTCCCAGCGCATCTGGGGCCGCCCCCCAGGCAGCCTCTCCTGCACCAAAAGCTGCTCCCAGTGCTGCTGCTGTACCCGCAAGCCCACCTCCAAAATCTCCAGCACCAAAAGCTGCTTCTCCTGCACCAAAAGCTGCTTCTCCTGCCCCCAAGGCAGCATCTCCTGCACCAAAAGCCGCCGCGCCTAAGCCTGACTCTTGGAGGGAAGCCGTTAACAACGCTCAGAAGGCAGCAATTTTGGCCCAGACGGCTCAGTCTCAAAATGAGTGGATTGCAGTAGCAAGCGAGTGGCAGAAAGCAGTTGGGCTTATGAGAGCAGTGCCGTCAACTAGCCCGAACTATCAAAAGGCTCAGCAAAAAGCGGCAGAGTATCAGGCCAATCTGATTGTTGCCAACCGCAGGGCGGCGGCCGCGCCTTAAAAGTTTTGAGTTTTCAGTTTTGAGTTGAATACTCGATGTATAAAAAGTCAAAAGTAAAAAGTCAAAAGTAAAAAATCTTGTTTTTACTGAAAGCTTTATTACTTTTGACTTTTTTCAATTTTACTAAGGAATGGCAATTTAATAACTTAAGCGACTTGCTTTACTTGTTACCAGGAAGAGCCTGGTAACGCAGATCCGGAGGAAGAGCCTCCTTTTACGAACCAGCTTATAGGAGAAAGGACTGTAGGAGCTGTTTAAGTTATTAAATTTTAATTCCTCAAAAATCCGCGCTAGATCGGAATTATCAATTCTCGATCTAGCCTTTATGAAAAAGATAAGGCACGAATTTTGACAGGGAAATCTGAATCGTACAGCATTTCAGCGTACCTGATTGACCTGAAAACCGCTCTATGACTTTTATGACTTAAAGTTGTGACTTTTATGAACTAAATTCATGACTTTTATGAATAGATTTTAACACCAACTTATTGAATAATGTTAGGTAATATATCTCGCCCGCAGCCGCACGACCCAAATTGTGAGGCAAAAGCTTGACTGATAACTTATTAAATATTCCTTCGACAATACCGGATCGCTTTATGAATCGCCAAAATACTAAATTCATTCCCAGCCTTAGCGCCACTCTAACACTCTTGTTTCTCGGTGCTTGTGGCGTTAACACAAACGACACCGCTAACACTTCCAAGACTCAGCAGAACTTTCAAGGATTGACCGTTAAACTTCTAGTGGGCAGCGCTTTGGGAGACTTTTGCCAACAAGCAGCCCAAAAATTCAATCAACAGCAACCCAAACTCGACAGCGGCACTGCTTACCAAATGAGCTGCTCGGAAAAAGGCAGCGGAGACGTAGTAACAACAGTTGTTTCCCTAGCCCAACAGCTCAAATCGGGTACTTTGCCTGCCGATTCTCCAGAATTTCCGACTATAGTTTCCGTAGATGGCGAAATTTATCAAGCTCAGTTGATTTACGAAATGAATCAACTATTCCCCGGGCAAAAATATATTCCAGAAATCACCGATGCTCCCCTGTTGGCAAATAGCCCTATGGTGTTTATGGCACCTGCAGATATTGCTAAAGGATTGAAAAATGTTGACGATTTATTTAAGGCTTTAGTAACTGCAAAAACTCACCGAGACTTAGACAAATCTGGCCCGCCAACAGCCATTCACTACGTCCACACTGCTCCCACTCGCTCTAATTCTGGCTTGCAGACTTTGACTGCTCAATTTGCCGAGGTTTCTGGCAAAAGGCCCGAACAGCTAACAGTAGCGGATGTCAGCACTTATCAAACTCAGGTGCAACAAATTCAAAATAAAATTACCCGCTACGGCGTTTCAACAAGTTCTCTGGCGAAGGCGATGGCGCAAAATGGGCCCTTTTGGGCATCTATAGGATCGGTTTATGAATCTTCCGTGATTGCCGTCAATTCGGGTCTACAACCCGGTCAAACTCGATTTGAGGCGGTTTATCCCAAATCAACGTTTACCTCGAATATGAGGGCAATTTTGCCGAATGCGCCTTGGGTGAGTGCCGAGGAAAAGGCGGCGGGACAAAAGGTAATTGAGTATTTGCGATCGACCGAAATTCAGCAATTAGCTACTAACTTAGGATTGCGGCCCGGAATACCCGGAGTTGCTTTGGGCCCGAAGTTTACGGCTGAGTTTGGAGTTAATCCCAAAGCAAGTTACGATTCCTATCGTCCTCCTAAACCGCAAGTTGTGGAGGCTATGCTGAAGTCTTGGCAGGAATTTGCTAAAAAGCCTTCTTTGGTAGTAGTAGTAGTTGATTCATCAGGTTCGATGCAGGGGCAGAAAATCACTGCCGTTCAGAATACTTTGCAGACTTATATTAATAGTTTAGGCCCAAAAGACAAACTAGCGCTAATTGATTTTGACAGTCAAATTCGTCCGCCTGTACTCATAGATGGGAGCAAACAGGGGCGGGATAAAGGTTTAGAATTTGTTAGCGGCCTCAAAGCTGACGGAGGTACTAAACTTTACGACGCAACGCTTGGAGCCCGCAACTGGCTCCAACAAAATCTGCGCCCAGATGCAATCAACGCTGTTTTGATTTTGACAGATGGAGAAGATTCTGGTTCTACTATTAAGCTGGAACAACTTTCGGAAGAATTGAAAAAAACTGGCTTTTCTACTGACCAGCGAATTGGATTTTTTACCGTCGGCTACGGTAAAGAAGGTGAATTTAATCCTCAAGCTTTGGAGCAAATAGCTAAATTAAATGGAGGTTACTATAAAAAAGGAGACCCGGAAACTATTTCTAAGTTGATGGCTGATTTGCAGGTGGAATTTTAAGCATAAGAAGGAAGTTCGGCAACGAGCAATGTACGGGATTTAACGGATGTAATAGATAGGACTTCGGCAACGGATTTAACGGAGGTAACAGATGTAAGGAAGAAGTAAAATTCAATGAAATCAATTGTTTCAGGAATTGAAAATGTTCTCATCACCCAGAAGGTTGCTATATTATGAAACTAGCAAATCCATTGTATTACCCTGTAGCCGTATTGTCTGGCGGAGTTGTCTTATTCGCTGGCGTGCGTTTTTTAAACTTGCCTAGCGCCTTAATGTTGCCAGTTTCAGCGGCTGTTGCGGTGGCGGGCGCGGCTACGTTGAAGTCTCGCGAACCTGAAGTTTTGAATTTGAATAATCCAGGGTTGGAGAGAGAATTGCAGTCTGTACGCCAGCAGGCTAGAGTGTTAGCAGATAAGGCTATTTCTTTGCAAGTGGAAGCTGGAAAGCTTTTGATTGATTCTTTGGATATGGAATTGTTGGTGGCGGTTCAATATAGTTGCGATCGCGCTGCCGAACTTCCTATTAAACTCGATGAAATGGTGCTGCGTTTGCAGGGAGATGATTCTTTGCTTTCTCCCCAAGAATTGCAGCGACAATTAGACGAAGTTCAAGCTAAAATTTCCCGCAGCAGCGGCGCCGCCAAGACACAGTTAATTGAACTGTCTAAAAGTCTTTGTCGCAATATCCAACTTGCGCGCCAAGGAGAGGATGCCCGACAGGCGCAAATCATCAGTCTTTCAACTGTTATTCAAGATTCGGCAGGAGTATTGCAACAGTTGCAAAATAAGTTAAGAACTTCGGATTTAACTAATTCCGAACAAACTAGAGAATTGCGCGAATTGAGTGAAAATTTCCGCAGTTTTCAAGAAAGTGTGGATTTACTGGTTTCTTAAAGAAGAAGTCAGCAGTCATTAGTGAGCAGTCAGCAGTCCTGCCGTCAGTAGTAATTAGCAATGCCCAATTACCAATTACAAATTAGCCATGAACACAATACAAAAACGCAACTCATTGTTAACTTCTCTGGGTATAATCTTAGCTTCCTTAGGGTTTACTTACGCGCCTATACCGGGTTTTAAACAGAGAATTTTGATTGTTAGCGGTACGGAATTACAACAAATAATGCCCGAGATCGCTGCTAAGTTTGAACGGGAAAATTCCCAGATAGATTTAGAGTTAAAATTTCAAGGTTCTCAAGAAATGGCGGACAAGTTTCTTGAGGATAAAAACGATTTTAAACCAACTGTGCTGATTCCTGCTAATGGTGAAATCCTGAAAGAACTAAGCAGTCGCTGGCGGGTCCAAAATAATAATAGCGAACCTTTTTACGACCTGCCTAAACCTGTCGCTAAAACTATTTTAGTAGGAATTGCTTGGCCGGAGCGCGGCAAAGTTATTTTTCCCAATGGTAGGTTTCAGTGGTCGAGGATTGAACAAGCTATGCTAGCAGGAAGTTGGGATAAGATTGGAGGTAAAAAAAATTGGGGTAGCTTTGATTTTGTGATGACTGACCCCACTCGTTCTAATAGCGGTCAATTAACATTAAGTTTGTGGGCTGAGTCGAAACAAGGTGGCAATCTCAACTCAACTAATTTAAACAGTCAAGCTGTGATATCTTTGTTTAATTTAGCCAAGCGTTCTGTGTATCAGCCGCCGCGTTCTACGGATATTTTACTGCAAGAATTCATTGCTAGGGGGCCTAACGATGCTGATGCAGCTACAGTTTACGAGAGTATTGCGCTGCATCGGTGGAAACAGTCACATAGTAGTCAAGGAAAACCCTATCAAATTTATTACTTAAATCCAACGATCGAAACTGTGTCAACTGCTGCAATTGTTCGTCGTGGTGTTGATGGAGGGAAAGCACAAGCGGCGCGAAAATTTCTGGATTTTGTAGCTCAAAAACAGCAGCAAGAAATATTTGTCAAGTATGGATTTCGACCAATTATTAATAGCTTGGATTTAAAGTCGGTAGCAGAAAGTCCTTGGAGTGAAAACATTCCGGGAGCAGAAGTAAGTCCCGCAGGAGGGCCAGGATCAAGTCCCGATTCACAAATACTTGAGGAAGTCAAGCGCTTGTGGGAGAGGGCAAATTAGTCGATCGGGGAAAGTCAACCGGGCGCACGGGAGGGGCTGTGCCGTTGGTCTTGGCTGTGGCAGGGTCTGCCTGGTAAACTTGGATGCGATCGCGCCCGAGTCCTTTGGCTTGGTACAGCGCTCGATCGGCTGCGGCAATCAGAATCGAGGCTCCGGATTCAGATGCAGGAACCATACTCGCTACGCCCAGACTGACAGTGACGTACTGGCTCACCTGAGAACCTGCGTGAGGAAGCTGCAAAGCTGCGATTTTGAGCTGTATGTGTTCGGCTACGAGCACGGCCCCTTGCATCGCAGTATTCGGCAAAATAACGGCAAATTCTTCGCCTCCGTAGCGAGCTACTAAATCGGCGGGGCGATTGACTGCATTGCCGATCGCCCCGGCGACTTGCCGCAAACATTCGTCTCCCCCTGGATGCCCGTAGGTATCGTTGTAACTTTTAAAAGAATCAATATCGCACAAAATTAGGGACAGAGGCGTTTGTTCCCGCGCTTGTCTGCGCCACTCCATTTCTAAATACTGATCGAACCGGCGGCGGTTTGCTAGCTGCGTGAGTTCGTCTAAAGTTGCCAATCGTTCTAACTTGAGGTTGGCTGCTTGCAACTGCTGGTAGAGTTCTGCTTGCTTGATCGCGATCGCCAACTGGGCGGCCAGATTCGACAGCAACTCGACTTCCAACTGCATCCACTGGCGGGGACTGCACTGGTGGGCCATCAGCAGCCCCCACAAGTCCTCCCCTTGCACTAAAGGCACTACCAAATAAGCTCTCACCTCAAATTGCGCCAGCAAGTCAATTTGATATTGCGGTAAATCTGCGGCCGAGATATCGGCGATCGGCCGGATCGCCCGGTGTTGGTACGCTTCGAGATAGAACTCGTCAAAACAGAAATTTTCCAGGGTTTCCCCCAGCATCGGCTTGCAGTTGGGAGCTACAGATTCCACCGTCACCGCCCCCGTCGCGGGTGCAGCGCAGAGACTGCCGGTACAGGGGTTGAAGCGGACGATCATCACTCGATCGGCCTGAAGGAACTGGCGCACTTCTGTCACTGTCGTGTTGAGCACTTCGCCCAAATCCAGAGACTGGCGGATGTGCTGAGTAATCGTCGCCATCAGCAGTTCCCGTTCGTTTTGCTGCCGCAGCGCCTCTTCTGCCCGCTTGTACTCGGTAATATCTTGAGCAGTGCCGAAAATTTGTAGGGGCTCGCCCTCTGCTGTGCGGGCGAACACTTGATCGCGGCAGCGGAACCAGCGCCATTCGCCCGATCGGTGTTTGAGGCGGTACTCCAACTCCAAAATAGTGCCGTCCTCAACCGAGGGAAATTGTTGCATATGCGCTCGGAGCCTCGGCAAATCTTCTGGGTACACCAAACTCGAGTACAAAGCAGTTTGCATCTGTAAAATTTCCTGAGGCGTGTAGCCCAGTAACTTAGAAGCTTGACCGTTGACGTAGACGTTGCGCTGTTCGGTCAAGTCGTAGATATATAGCAAATAAGGCGCTGCGTCAGCAATCTGCTGGATGAAATGCTGGCTCGATCGCAATTCCTCCTCTACCCGCTGGCGCACTTTCACTTCCTCTAAAGCCTGATCCCGCAGTGTCCGGTAAGCTTGGATGCGGTGCGTGAGGTCGGTCACGTCCTGAATCACCAGCAGCGCGTAGAACGATGGGGAATTGACCCCCGGCCATATTGATGACGAAACTGAGGGTGGAGATTCCCCAGACAAAAAAGCACTTGTTGGTTCTGGGACTCGGACAGTACCGTCTGGTTCCAACTTAAGAGTCTGGAGAACCCAGTCTCTAATCTCCTGTTCTGCAACGCCAGCCTCCTGGGCCGACACAGCCGTCACAGTAGTTTGCTGAATTCGCTGCAGGCCGTCTTGCCAAGTTGCCGGAATCAGGTGTTTGTGAATTTGAGAAGAAAAAATTGTTGGCGGGCCTCCTGCAAAGATTTGCTTGAAGCGAGTGGCGTATTTTAGCTGACTCAGGTGAGGAAAATGGGTTGTGATCTTTGTTCCCAATATTTGGCTGCGGGGAATTTTTGTCCACTCTTCCAGACAAGTGTTCCAAAACAGCACCACAAAATCATCTCGCAGCAGGCAGGCGCCGACTGGTACGCTGTCGAGAACCCCAAACTTTTCCTTAATAGTTTTGCTCTCCTCGATCATAGACCCCCGGCAAGTTGATTGATAGCAGTCAACAAGGTGTCAAAGGAACTGACATTGAAAATGAGAATGATATCTCCTTCAATGTGCAGCCTTTCTATAATGAAACGGGTCTGGGCTAATAAAACAACTGTATCCGAAGACAAGCCACCAGATATGAGCAAGGTCGCGATCGTCCCTTCCATGTAATTTGGAATTGAGTAGTTGAGGCGCTGCTGAAGTACGTTGCTGATTGCACCCATGACCCCATTGATTACAATATTTCCCACTTCACTCAGCGTACCAATTTTGACTGAATCCAGGTCGTGAGTTCCAACTTCTTCCCCTGTGAGCATCGTCACGAGCATAGCCGCGCTGTTGGTGGGAAAGACTAGCTGGGCAATACCTCCAAAGGAACCGGTGAATTTGAGCTGGACGGCGGCGATTTGTTCGCCGTTGAGGTGCTGCTCTAATTCTTCTTGCACGTCGGCGGGAGACAGGATTTGGAGGTAGGGGATTTGCAAGCGAATGGGAGAGTCGATCATGTCGTTCAAAATCCCTGCTGCTTGACCGATCCCGATGTTGACGAGTTCTTGCAAAGCATCGAGCTGTCGAGCGCTTAATTTCATGGGGTGCTCTCCTCGCTGGCACCCAGAGCTTTTTTGATCCACCCGATCAGTTCGTCTGAGTTAGGCATTTTGTGAATGACTGCCAGGGCTCCGAGTTCCATGCACTCGGAGCGGGTTGTTGCTTGAATGTCTGCGGTAATTACGATGACTGGAATTTTATATCCTCGTGAGCGCATGGCTTGCAGGACTTCCCGACCTTCCATTTCCGGCATCAGCAGATCTAAGAGCATACAGTTTGGGGTTTTAGTCGCCAGCAGTTCTAGAGCTTCCGGGCCGCTCGATGCTTCCCAAGTCTCGTATCCTTCTGCTCGCAGGATTTTGCAGATTACCCTGCGAGTCAACCACGAATCTTCGACAACGAGAATTGATGTCACTACGTTCTCCTCCTTCAATTGTTTAGGACTGACCGGCGTTGCAGGTACTGCTTTTATCTTGACAGTAGTTTAAACTGCTGGGACGGTGTGCGATCGAGCTAGCGGCCGAATTCCTGTTCTTAAAAACTAACGCATTAAGGTGTTCGATAGTTGAGTCTCTTTGACTGTGGGAAGAAAAAACCCGGTTTCGGAATGAAACCAGGTTTGCGGGATCTCTATTGGTCGTAACACCGGCGCTCAATTATAGATTACCAAACGCTTCCGAAGGGACTCTACTCGCCCTTTAGCAGTGGCATTGTCTGGATCGCAGGCAAGAGCTTGTTCGTACATTTCCAAGGCTTGAGCTGTTAATTTCTTGCGCTCGTAGGCGTGACCCAGATTGTTGAGAGATGTAACGTATTCGGGCTGCAACTTCAGGGCTTCTTTGTACTGGCGGATCGCTATGTCGTACTGTTCTTGGCCGAAGTGTGCAAAACCGAGGGCGTTGTAAATAACGGCTTTATCTTCTTCGCCTTCTAAGTCTTTGGCTTTCAGGGCTTTTTGAAACAGTACGATCGCCTGGGAATAAAGCTTCTTATCTACATAGATACTTCCTAATTCGTAGTATTCCTGTGCTGTTCCTTTTTCTGTTGTCAGCTTATTTTCTAAGCGTTCCAGAGACATTTCCAGCTTCCGAGTTTTGAAAATCTGGCGCACTACAAACCAGGAAGTGCTGCCGAGTATAGCCAGCAAGACTGACAGGTAAACTATTAGCAAATTACTATCCATGTTTTTTTTTATTAGGTAGGTCTGTGGAAGGTTTTATTTATTTTAATCCGGTAGCAATCTCTGAGATTTGCCTCTGCAACTGTATAAAAAACACGAAAATGGCGATCGACCGGGACGATCGCAATTTCTGAAAAACCAAGCATCGAGAAGTAAGAACAAAGAAGGAAAATTCATCTCAATCTCCTAGATTTATCAGGAGTTTTCCTTCTCTGGCAGATAGCTAAATCTTTCTTACTTCTGCTTTCTTCCTTCGGAAAACTATTCAAGCTTTCACGAGCCGGCTCGATTGGCCATTTCCACGACTTTACCGAATGTTGCGGGGTCAATGATTGCCATTTGTGCCAGCATTTTGCGGTTGATTTCGATATTGGCTTTCTTCATGTTGCCGATCAGTCTGCTGTAGCTCGTGCCGTGTTGGCGCGATGCAGCATTGATCCGAGCAATCCACAGGCGGCGGAAATCGCGTTTGCGTTTTTTGCGATCGCGATAACCGTTGCGCAGGGCCTGCATCACCCGCTGGTTAGCTGTGCGGAACTGTTTCGACTGTGCGCCTCGGAAACCCTTGGCTAATTTGAGAATTTTTTTGCGGCGCGCTCTGGCGACATTACCGCGTTTTACCCGTGTCATCTTTAATTTCCGTTAAACTTTACAAGTATGGAAGCATTAACCGCACGTTAGCGTCGTTGGTCTCGTCGATGACGACCAGCTTAGAGAGACGGCTTTTGCGAGCTGAACTTTTGTGCTGTAGCAAGTGGCTTTTGTAAGCTTTGCGGCGCACAATTTTACCGCTGCCGGTCGCTCTAAAGCGCTTTGCGGCTGCTTTGCGAGTTTTGAGTTTTGGCATGGACTGGTGTTATTTGGACACAAGCTTCAACGGTATCACGTTTGTGGTACTTTATGCAAGGGAGATTTGCGAGGATCTATCGGGATGGGCGATCGGTCGGCTCTTGACTGTGTGGATGGGCGATCGGTTACGATCTGGGCATGAAGTTTGAGTGGGATGAGTCAAAAGCAGCAGCTAACCGTGCATAAGCACGGTGTCAGCTTTGAAGAAGCCAAGACCGTCTTTGATAATGTGCTGGCAATTATTTTTGATGATGAAGCTCGCTCAGTGGACCAGAGGCGAGAGATTATTATTGGCCACTCCAGAAACAATCACTTGCTGTTGATTTCTTTCACCGAACGTTCTAATACCATTCGCATTATCAGTGCCCGTTTAGCCACTCGAAGGGAGCGTGAAGATTATGAACAAAATGCCTTTTAATGAGTCACAGAATTCAGAGGAAGAACTTCTAGCTGAGTACCAATTTGATTATAAAAAAGCCAACCCCAACCGCTTTGCTGCTCAAAGTGGAAAGCAACTGCTAAAAGTTGTGGTTTTAGATGAAGATGTAGCTCAAGTTTTTACAACATCAGAGTCTGTTAATAAGGTGCTAAGGGCACTAATGGAGTCTATGCCACAACTTACCGACAGCAACACAGCCTAACAACCCCAATGCACCGGACTTGAGATACTAACTGTTGGATGCGATATTGGCTAACTTAGATGTTGTCTTGTATGAACACATTTCACTTTTTCAGCCCTCAGCCTCCAGATTTACTGTCTCTGACTATTGAAGGTGAGCGACTACGATTAGTGGCAATCTCTGATGAATTTGAACAGGACATCTTTCAAGAGTTCACCAGTGAAATTACACTCTATATGTTTCCATCACCTCCTAAAGATATTGAAGAAACACGCAGCTTCGTAGTCGAAAGTAGGCGCAGTATGCAAGCTGGTAATAACTTAGTGTTCGCCATTTTATCCTCAAAAAAAGGAGAGTTTCTCGGCTGCTGCGGTCTTCATGGCGAAGGTAAAGTCAGAACACCAGAACTTGGTATTTGGCTTAAAAAGAGTGCTCGCGGAAGTTATTATGGTCGAGAAGCTATTCAAACACTGGTCAACGGGTCGCGGAATAATATAGATTTCGACTACTTCATTTATCCAGTCGATCGTAAAAACATAGCAAGTTCCAAAATCCCTGAATCTTTGGGTGGTGAGATTGTGGATGAGTTGAAGGTTGAAACTCCGAATGGCCAAATCTTAGACGAGGTAATTTACAAGATTGAAAGAGCGAATAGTATCATCTCCTGATTATCGCAATCGTTGTGTCGATCGGCTGATTTAGATTATCTTTGATATTGATGACTACAAAGATTCAAGGAGACTTTTCATTCCATGAGAGTGTGTTCTGGCAGTGTTCAAAGTTATCTGAGATAAGTGGCGTTAGTTTACATTGAATCGCCCTAACCGTCCCGAACCATCCAAACCAACATCCCCAAAAGCGCTTCCACAGGAGGCACAGGATAGTCATTGAGGTCAATTGTCAGAGTTTTTGCCTCCAACTTCAAAAATCTCCAAGCAGTACCGCTGCTGACACTACCGTAAATTGTGGCGATCGGGATATCGTTAATTTCATTAAACTTTTGAGCCGCCACCATTGCGGCCGCGCACTGTCCCAAACCTACTTTTAAATCAGCTTTTTTAGCTTCAACAATCACAATTGCCGGGGCTTCAATCAATATTTGTTCGGGAGAGCGACTGATTAAAAAATCGCAAACTCCGCTCAATCCCAACTCCGGCTCTACGGTAAAATCTTCTCCTGAAAACAAGCTAACTTGTCGCTGTAAAATCTTTCTGACTTCGACTAAAATTGGACTAATAATCAGTTCGGAGCGCGCTTTTTCTGAACCCGTAGCCGTAGCCAGTGGCAATCCTTCAATTAGCGATTCTGTCAAATAAGAGCTAGGATTAATCGGCTCGGTTGGCGGCAAAAATCTCCCTGCTTCTACTGTTGTTAAGCCAAAATCTCGTTTAGCTTTTTTAAGCGTGAATTCGCTGTATGACATTGAACATTACCGGAAAGAATTGGTTGAAAGCCTCTCACGAGTGAGGGAGAAATTAAAATCAGACTATTCATTACTCCAATCCTCTTCCTTCTAGGTAGAGGTCGCTCTCCACAGGTCAACTGTCATGAACGTCAACTGTCAACTGTTGAACGATTGTGTTGATAGAATTTTAGCAATCACTCAATAAATAATTGAGGGTTCGCGCTGTGCACATTCCGGCTGAAATATAAAAAACATGGCATATAGCGATTTCACAATACGGAAAGTCAAACAAGACTTCGGACTCACTACAGTTGAAGGCGGACGCTTTTTACCAGAAATCGATCCGATCGCGCCCAGTCCCATTTTAGCAGGTTTGTTGGCAGACGCAATTCCCTGGGCGATCGCAGTAGGAACAGAAAAAGCCAGATCCGAAGTAATCATCGCCCCCGCACTATTAGAAGTAAAACGACTGCTAAACCGCCAAGTCAGCGTATTTTCCGGCACGAATTTTATAGTCGATATCGCGGCGGGATTAAATGGAGTTTGCGACTTTTTAATTAGCCGCTCTCCCGAACAATTTGAAATCGAAGCACCGGCGGTTATGCTGGTAGAAGCCAAGCGAGATAACATCAACAGCGGTTTGGGACAGTGCATTGCCGAAATGGTGGCGGCTCAAAGATTTAACGAAACTAACAATAACTCTATTTCGACTATTTACGGTTCAGTAACCAGCGGTACTGCTTGGCGATTTCTCAAATTGGAAGGGCAAACCGTTACTATTGATGTTAGAGACTATCCATTTCCACCAGTCGAGACAATTTTGGGGATGCTTGTCTGGATGGTGCAAAATGGTTAATCAGCGCTGCTCTCGGTACAAGCGGAGTGCGTGATTTCCGGCAACAGTAGCCTGCAATTCTCTAATTACTGATGCCATGTCGATCGGCAATTCCTCAATTTTAGCCACCACAACCGGGTGTTCCAGGGGCTGCAAAACTGGAGCAGCTAGTGCGGCAAAAGTCAAGTCTGCCGCCGATAAATTATCGCCAGCTAAATAAGGGCGATCGTCTGCTAATCTTTGATTCACTATCTCGAAAACTTCCCGAATCCCTTGCAGCGAAAAAGCGGCTGACTCTGCTGTAATGCTGTAGAGTTGCTGCACTTTCGCGCTCATAAACGGAAAAGCTATTTCAAATCCCACTCGCTCAAACAGAGGCGTCCCCTTGCACCAAGCTTTTCGCATTATTTTGCGATTATGCAATCGATAAAAATATGCCCAACTGCGAATATCTACCCCCAATCTCGTATCAAACAACTCTTCCAATTCTTCGACTTCTCGGCGCAATTCTGGTGCTTCTGGATACAAGCGAAAACCTGATGAACTTATGGTATTGAGGTAATGCAAAATATCTGTTGAATCGGTAAAGTTGCCAGATTTGGTAACTAGAACTGGAACGCTGCTACCTCCGTATTTGCGCGTAGCCGAGCGGTGAAAAGCTGGTACGTGTTTTTCTTCAATGTAGGGAATTTTGAGCAAGTCTAGCGCCCAGCGAACTTTTTCGCAGTAGTGGCTGATCGGAATAGTAATCAGGCGGAGGCGATCGGAATTGGCAACTGTTGGGTGATTCATTGGGTTATCTGCATATTTTGACATGAATTTGTCCTTAATTTTTATGATGGTGAATTGGACGATCGCATTTTTTGAGACCGAGCGGTCTGTTTTAGCATAAAAAAAATTGCTCTGATTCTAAAGTTGATTGTCGAGATAGGCGTGCAAGTGAGAAATTGCTCTTTTGACGTGAATCGCATCTCCGTAAAGTTTGCTCATCATTATCGCCCCCTCCAACGTTGAAATCACAATAGTTGCGACTGCATCAGCTTCGACATTTTCTCGCACCTCACCTTTAGCAATTCCTTTGTGAATAATTTTGCAAATCAAAGCGCGCCAACCGTCCATTGCTATTTGCGCCCGCTGGCGCAAAGCTGGATGAGCATCATCGCTTTCAACTGCTGTGTTTAACAGGGGACAGCCACCAGGTATCGGAGGATTTTCGGCTAAATTACTAAATACTGATACAATAGCTTTTAGGCGATCGACCGCATTTTTGTTTCCTTTCAAAGCCCCGAGATATTGTTTGCGCATACATTCAACGGCAAAGTCAAAGGCTTGCAAGGCTAGTTCATCTTTGCTCGGGAAGTGGTTGTAAATGCCTCCTTTTTGCAAGCCTGTAACGCGCATGATGTCAGACATAGAAGAACCGGAGTAGCCGTACTGATTGAACAGTGCTGCGGCTTCTCTGAGAATTTTTTCTCTGGTTTCTTGAGCTTTTGACATTTTGAGCGGTGCTGACCGACCTATCGGTCTTTTTTAGAGAATAGCAGAGTTAAGTGTGGATGGCAAGGGGCGATCGAAACTAATAATCATAGGGCTTATGCAATGCCCTATGCCCTATGCCCAATTCCCAATTCCCAATTCCCAATTCCCAATCAAAAAAAATAGGCTAGCCATATTTCACAGCGCCTATCTCAATCAATATTATAATGGCTCCCCGCAACGCCGTCTTACCTCAGCTTTTGACCTGGTATCATACCAGGTGGGCACCGTTGGCTCGGACTTAAAGTTTCTGGGTACAAGCCCAGTTTACTGCTGTCCAAACATCTTGATTCCCTAGAGTTAAGAGTTATAGATCAAAAAAACATTATTGGCAGTCACCAACGTCGCAGTAGAACCTTTATTTAATATACAACAACTAACCTGATTTTGGCAAGCTCCGAGCAATTTAAGTTGCATACCAGATGGATTCTACGGTTTGAGCGAGATCCTCTGCGGACGTTTCCCCCGATCGCACCGATTCCCCGTCGAACACAACAGTAACGTGACCGAGTTTGCGGCCCGGGCGCGATACTTTCTTACCATACCAATGTACAAAAGCGCCGCTGATTTGTGCCAGTTGTTTTCGTTTCTCTAAATAATCGGACTCGGCCGACTCGTAGCCGAGCAAATTTACCATGACAGCACCTGCACATTTCAGATCGCAATTGCCTAAAGGCAGTTGACAAACGGCACGCAAATGCTGTTCAAATTGTGAAGTTTTGCAAGCATCGATTGTAAAATGTCCCGAGTTGTGAGTGCGGGGGGCAATTTCATTGACTAACAGCTTATTGTCGGCGGTTAAAAATAATTCTATGCCGAATACGCCGACAGCTTCCAAGCTGTTGAGGAGAGTGCGGGCGATCGCCTCAGCCTCGCTTTTCACATCTAAACTAATATCCGCAGGTGCGATCGCCAAGCGACAAACTTGATTTTGCTGTTGAGTTTCCACGATCGGGTAAATTGCAATTTCACCAGTTGCCGATCGAGCTGCGATCGCAGCCAACTCGCGATCGAACGGCACAAACTCTTCCACCAGCAAAGACTGACCTTTAAGTTTAGCGCTAATTGACTCAAAACTCTCGCGATCCTTAACAATAAAAGTACCTTGGCCGTCATAACCGTGGCGGCGAACTTTGACGACAAAGGGAAAGTCGAGGTGCAAATCCTGGCTGCAATCCCACGCCCAAAACCTCGGAGTTGGCAAACCCAAACCTTGTAAATAACAGCGCTGAACGTACTTATCCAACAGCGGAGAAAGCGACGACAAACTCGGCCAAAATAACACACCTTGCCGTTCTAGCGATCGCAAACCCTCCAAATCCACAAACTCATTTTCAAAAGTAATAACATCGCAGCCCGAGGCCAAATGAGCCGTAGCCAAAACATCATCAACAGCAGCCAAAACAGCACCAGCAGCAACAGAAACTGCCGGGTCAGCAGCCTGGGGAGTTTGCACTACTAATTCAATACCCAGCGCCCTAGCAGCATCCCCCATCATGGAAGCTAGCTGGCCGCCGCCGACAACGCCCACCCGCTTAAATTTTGCAGGCGAACTGGCAGTGGCTTCGGTGAATTTCATCTGAGTAATTTTCATTATGTTAACCAGACTATTTTATAGCAAAAAGTACCGCAATGAATATCCTGTAGGGGCGGGTTCACAAACAATATATAACAAGTACCAACAATCTCAATAAACCCGCCCGCCCCAACAGTAAATCGCAATCTACGTCTTAAGTAAAAATATTGAATCAAAGAATAACCGCAGCATCCTGGATCTGGGAAAGTCTTCGATCGTGGCACTGGTTGACCCATTACCAAACAGCGATCGAGCCGGGCTCCTCCAGAAAAGTGCCACATCTAGCAATTCAGTCGCGCCAAGCATGGCATAATTGAGGGCACTGCAAAAAGCAGATAGACAGGTGCAAACACTGAAAATCAGACATTCAGAGAACAAAATTTATAGGTGAGGATGCTGTGAAAGTTTTGGTTGTGGGGAACGGAGGTCGCGAACACGCGATCGCAAAAAAACTGCTAGAATCTACGCGGATTAAACAAGTATTCTGCGTACCGGGCAACGGCGGCACAGCTACCACCAATGGCTGTCAAAATCTGTCGCTCAACATCGACGACTTCCAAGGCATCGAACGCTTTGTGATGGTCAACAACATCGGATTAGTGATTGTCGGCCCCGAATTGCCCCTATCGCTAGGCATCGTTGACTACTTCCAACAGAAAAAACTGATGATTTTTGGCCCCACCAAAGCCGGTGCCCAAATTGAATCGAGCAAATCCTGGGCCAAACAATTGATGCTCGAAGCAGGCATCCCAACACCCAAAGCTGCCGTATTTACAAACGCAGAAGCAGCCAAAGCCTACGTTGTCGAGCAAGGAATTCCCATAGTCATCAAAGCAGACGGACTCGCATCAGGCAAAGGAGTCACCGTAGCCACCACCGTCAAAATGGCTCACAGCGCCATTAACACCATTTTTCGAGGCGAATTCGGCACCGACAACATCCGAGTCGTCGTCGAAGAATATGTAACCGGTCAAGAAGTCTCGATTCTCGCCCTCACCGACGGCATCACAGTAGAACCCCTGCTGCCGGCCCAAGACCACAAAGCGATCGGCGAAGGCGACAAGGGAGCCAACACCGGCGGTATGGGAGCCTACGCCCCAGCGCCAATTGTCACGCCAGAGCTGATGGAAAGGATTCAAGCAGAAATTCTCGAACCCACCCTCGCAGCGCTGCAAAAACAAAAAATCGACTACCGGGGCGTCCTCTACGCAGGTTTAATGATTACGCCGTCTGGAGAACCCAAAGTCTTAGAATTTAACTGCCGCTTCGGAGATCCCGAAACTCAAGCGGTTTTGTCCCTCTTGGAAACTCCCCTGGAAGATTTGGTGTTGGCTTGCTGTCAGCAGCGTCTCGGTGAATATTCCAACATTCGCTGGAAGTCGGGGGCTGCGGTTTGCGTAGTTTTGGCTTCTGGGGGCTATCCTGGAAATTACCAAAAAGGCAAAGTTATTACAGGCATCGAGGAAGCCGAAGCCAAAGGAGCAGAAGTGTTTCACGCCGGCACTCAGTTGAAGCAGCAGCAGTTGGTGAGCGAGGGCGGCCGCGTTTTGGGCGTCACGGCGGCGGGAGAAACTTTGGAACAAGCTATCTCGAAAGCTTATGCAGCCGTTGATTGCATCGAATTTGAAGGGGTCTACTGTCGCCGGGACATCGGCCGTCGGGCTTTAGCAGACAAAAATTAGGAATTGCGACTATTGCCGCCATCGGAAAGCCAAGCAATCTCAAAGTAGAAGTGTCACAATGAAGTTTGGCATCTCTGCGGTGACCGTAGCTTCCAAGTCGCAGCAGAAAATCCGATCGACCACAAACTCAATTAAGTAAATCCACTTAATTAAACGTAAAATACGGCTCGCTAAAAAGATTGCTGTGTATATCTTCTTCCCTTGTTCCTGATGACAAATGACAAATGACAAATGACAAATGACAAATGACAAATGACAAATGACCAATGACCAATGACTAATGACTTCTACTTAATCTTGCTTTTAATATTGAACGGGTGAATTGGTGAAATGCTGGCCATACTAAACAAAATCGGAGAAATTATTGCCCGCTGGTGGTCGGATTTTACCCTCCAGACCCGCCTGATGGCCGGTGCTACCCTCGTAGTGTCGTTAATTATGAGCGGCCTGACATTCTGGGCCGTGAATACTATCCAGCAAGACGCCCGACTTAACGATACTCGCTACGGCCGCGACCTCGGCCTGCTGTTGGCGGCAAATGTGGCGCCGCTGATTGCGAAAAACGATCGCTCCGAAGTTGCCCGTTTTTCCCGCCAATTTTACAGCAGCACCTCCAGCGTCCGCTATATGCTTTATGCAGACGAAGCGGGGGATATTTTCCTGGGAATACCCTTTTCGGAATCCGAGGTGGAAACTTCCCTGACGCTGCGCCGCCAGATCAAACTTCCCGATAATTTTATCGCCGATATTGAGGCGAGAAATTTAACTTCTTTGCCTTTAGTGCGGCAGCATTTGACGCCAGATGGAGAAGTTACTGACGTATTTGTGCCGCTAATTCACGAGGACAAGTATTTGGGGGTGCTGGCGATCGGCATTAACCCAAATCCCGCAGCAGTGATCTCTTCAAATCTGACAAGGGATGTCACTTTAGCAGTATTTGTCACCATTTGGGTGATGGTAATTTTGGGCGCAGTATTTAATGCGCTGACAATTACTCACCCGATCAAACAATTAGTTTTCGGGGTCAAAAACATCGCCAGCGGGAATTTTAAGCAGCGAGTTGACCTGCCTTTAGGGGGAGAATTGGGCGAGTTGATCGGCAGTTTTAACGAGATGGCCGAGAAACTCGAAAGTTATGAAGAACAAAATATTGAAGAACTGACAGCCCAAAAAGCGAAGTTAGAAACTTTGGTTTCAACTATTGCTGACGGGGCGCTGTTGCTGGACGCGAATTTGCAGGTGATTTTAGTCAATCCAACTGGGATACGGATTTTTGGATGGGAAGGTAAAAATGCGCTCGGCATTAACGTCGTAAATATTTTACCTCCAGAAGTGCAGCGCGAGTTGGCAAGACCTCTGCACGAAATAGCTGCGGGCGATCGCGAAGGAGGCGAATTTCGCATTTCTCTGAGCGAACCTGTCAACCGCACAATTAGGATTCTGCTAACCACCGTAATTCTCCACAAAGCCCCGGGCGCCGAACCGCTGTGCAAAAGCTGCGTGCGCGACGAGGAAAATACCTGCAGCGAGCCGCAACGCCCGATCGCGATCGAGTGTACTTTCTACGAACAAACCTCGAAGCATCAAGGTTCTGGACAGTACCGAGACAGTCTCAAAGGCATTGCAATGACAGTGCAGGACATCACTCGCGAAGTAGAACTAAATGAGGCTAAAAGCAATTTTATCAGCAATGTTTCTCACGAATTGAGAACGCCTTTATTTAATATCAAATCTTTTATCGAGACTCTCCACGAGTACGGAGAAGACCTTCTAGAAAGCGAGCGCCGGGAATTCCTAGAAATTGCCAATCGAGAAACCGATCGCCTCACCCGTTTAGTCAACGACGTGTTAGACTTGTCGCGACTCGAATCCTGCCGAATTTATCAATTAGACGCGGTTGACCTCCCGCAAGCAGTAGAACAAACCCTGCGGACTTATCAGTTGAATGCTAAGGACAAAGGCATAGAATTAGAGCAAGAAGTTGACCCGTGTTTGCCGCCTGCATTAGGTCATTACGATTTGCTGCTGCAAGTATTCGCAAATTTAGTAGGAAATGCCTTAAAATTTACGGAGTCCGGGGGCAAGGTAGCAATTCGAGCCTATTTGTTAGATTCCGAGGCTCATGCACGCCAAGACGGCCGATCGGGAAACCACAAATTATCACCGAATACCAGACATTTTCCGGTAGTGCGGATTGAAATTTCTGATACTGGGATTGGCATAGATCCCGAAGACCAACAAGCAATTTTCGATCGCTTTTTCCGAGTAGAAAACCGAGTTCACACTCTAGAAGGAACGGGATTAGGTCTTTCGATTGTCAGAAACATTATTGACAAGCACCACACTAAAATTAATTTAGTGAGCGAAGTTAATGTGGGTACGACTTTCTGGTTCGACTTACCAGTTTATCAGGCGAAACAAGCACTAGATATGGAAAGTTCTTGGCCGGTGGAAGCACAGGTAGAGACTGAAACTATTTCGACTGCGGGCACAACTCTTCAATGAAAAATGAAGATATAAACCCATGCTAATTAAGCTGCAACAGAAATTGTCTTAGTTTTGAGCGAAGGTTCTGGGATGAGTTGACCATCTTCTGGGAGCGTGTCAATATAAAGCTCAACTGCTTCTTTAATATTGTTTTCTGTTTCTTCAAGTGTCTTACCTGTAGAAATACAACCAGGCAAATCTGGAACATAAGCTGAATAGTTAGCGCCGGCCCATTCAAAGATTACAACATATTCTTTCATTATTCCTCTGGAAAGCTTGCAATAACAACACTTCGGACAGTTTCACGGCTGACGCACTGGGCTAGAAACCCGGTTTCTCTTAATTTTGCGACGCGGAACGAGAAATCACGCAAGAAACCGGGTTTCTGAGTTCAAAATTCTGTGGTGCGGTGGGGGCGGGTTTAGAGATATTGTGGATGTGAATTAAAGATTATTTGTGAACCCGCCCCTACAAGTATTAGACTTGAATTGAAAAAGTCGCAAACTCTCTTGAAATTATCTGCGTTGCATCTGTGTTTATCTCTCTTACATCTGCGGTTGACCTCTTAATAAAAGATTTATGCAAGAAGTCTATTGTTGTTAATTTATCGGACAGGATAGGAAGCCCGATCGCACATTCCCCCAATTCCCCCAATTTCCCCCTCGTTTACTCGTTTCCAGGTTGGGTCTGAAAATGAGTAAACGGGTAAATTTGTCAAGACTTAAGAAAGAGTTTTTCGAGCCCGTTCCGATCGCTCTTCGGCGGTATCCATGACATCCGCCATTTTATCCACCATTTCCCCTGGATAATTTTCGAGTACCCGAGTAGAAAGCGAAATTCGCCCGCGACTTTGATCGAGGTCAACCACCACTGCTTTCAGGGGTTGGCCGGGGGCAAAAACTTGTCCGAGGTTCTCAATATATTTTTGGCTGACTTGCTTGATGTGCAGCAAACCGCTAACTCCTTCCAAGTCCACAAACACGCCAAAAGGCTTGATGCTGCTGACTTTTCCTTCCACCAACTGACCGATTTGCAACTGAGTGAAGGCATTCGATTGAGTCGCCATCCGCTGGGAAAGTACGAGTTTTTCTCGCTCGCGATCGACCTCCAAGAAATTCACGGTCAAAGATTGACCGATCAGCGATTCTATGTTATCGCGTTGGGCTAAGTGCGATCGGGGAATAAAACCGCGCATTCCCTCAACATCCACCGTCACGCCGCCCTTATTCGCCCCAGAAACTCGCACCTGAAGCACTTTACCAGTTTCCTGCAATGCAACCAAATCTTCCCAAGCTTGCTGAATTAGTAACTGTCGCAGAGACAGAGTAACTTGACCGTCTGCATCTTGTTCGCGGATAATTAAAAAGTCCCGTTCCTCATCTAGCGGAACCACTTCCGACAAATCCGTTACCGTTCTCAAAGCAGCCTCTTCGATCGGCAAAAAAGCCGAAGACTTACCGCCAATATCAACATACGCGCCATTTGAGTCATACTCGAACACTTTGCCGCGCACTACTTGTCCCTTTTGGAACTCGTAATTGTGCTGTTCGAGGGCTTTAGCAAAATCGTCCATTGAAAAGGATGGTTTTGCGCTTTGAGAACCTGTAGATTTGGAATTCATGTCAGTTTAGTTGTCAGTTATCAGTTGTCAGTTGTTAGTTGACAGTTGTCAGTTGTCAGTTGTCAGTTGTCAGTTGTCAGTTGTCAGTTGTCAGTTGACAGTTGATAGTTGTCAGTTGTCAGTTGACAGTTGTCATATGTTGAAGCAAGAAGGAAGATGTTCCCCCACTCTCCCCCTCTCCCCCTCTCCCCATCTCCCACTCTCTAAGCCGGTTGAAGTTCCTGATGAAATAGCTGCTTCACCTGCACCCACGATTCGGCTGCTGCGGTAGCGTCGAAACTGCGGCGATGGTCGCAGAAAAAGCCATGATCCGCATTGTAGCTGAAAATTCGGTGAGGAATTCTGTGTTTTTGCAATTCTGCTGCAATTTGCTCAACTTGTTCTTTGGGAATGCTGGCGTCTTGAGTGCCGTAAAAGGCGTAGAGAGTGCCTTTAATCTCCGCTGTGCGGGCGATCGTGGGGGTTCCGCCGCCGGGGGTTAGGGTGGCGATACCGGCGCCGTAGAACGACGCTGTAGCCTTGATTTCGGGCAAAGTAGCGGCGAGGTAGGCGACGTGCCCTCCAAAGCAGAAACCGATGCAGCCAAAACCTTGTTGTTTGACAGAGGGTAGAGTTTTGAGGTAATCGATGGCGGCTTGGATATCGCTCAGCAGTTGGGATGCGGTAGTTTGTTCTTTGTATTCTCTGCCGATTTTGATATCTTCGGGCGCGTAGCCGGTTTCAAAGCCGGGGGCTTGACGCTGATAAATGGCTGGGGCGATCGCCACATATCCTTCCTTTGCTATTCTTTCAGTAACATCGCGGATGTGCGAATTGACGCCAAAGATTTCTTGAATCACAATCACGGCGGGAAATTCCCCTCCTGCGGCGGGTTGGGCTAGGTAAGCGGCGATTTGCAAATCTCCGCTGGGAATTGTGACGCTAGCTGTGCGAATTTCTGGGTTAGGCATAGTTAGTTTTAATGCAAATTTTGCTGTATAGCAATCTTATTTCATTTTTGAATGAGATTTTTTAACGAAGCGCTTTCGTCGCGAATAACACGAAGGAAGAAAAGAGAAGAAAAGAGGGCTGGTTTTGTACATAGATTGTTGGCATTTTACCAAATCTTGGGCTCAACCCGCCCCTACAGGTATGTTGTTTTTGCTAAAGCTCTTCTTCTCTTCGCGTCCTGCGCGTCTTCGCGGTTCCTCCAAAAATCTATTTTACAATATCACATTCCCCGGAAATTGCTGTTTCAGAACAGGCATCACCGGACAAGGTTTTTGCTCTTGCAAATTCTCGGGTTTGTTCCAACTAAAAGGCCCTTTTTTCTCCGCCGCCATCCACAGCAAGCTTTTTGCTCGCGTCATCGCCACATACAGCAATCTAAACTCTTCGGCTGTTTTCAAATAACCTGCTTGTTCCCACGCTTCGCCCAGATTTGGTAAAGGATATTTTTCGTGCAAACTTGCTCGAATTTGCGCTCTGGCTACCTCGGCTAAAGTGAAATCTCCTAAAAATCGGGTTTGCGGCAAAACTCGCAAACTTCCGGGGATGGTTTGTTCGTGCAGAAATGGTAAAAATACGCAGTCCCAATCTAAGCCTTTGGCTTTGTGCATGGTAATAATTGTTAGTTGACCTTTGCTGGTGTAGCGTTCTTCTATTTTGTCGTCTGCATCGACAGGTTCAAATCTTTCTGAACTGACAATTTCGCTCAGCACTCCCAAAATATTGCTCATTGAATTGTTGCCGGCTGTTTGGATTGCTACTCGTTCTGCTAATTTGTCGGCGGTGGCTAATTCTGTTTGGTCGTATTGCAGCGCTAAGGCTAAGAATGAGATGATTTGGTAGGGCGGTAACTCTAAACGAGCTTGCAGCAAACCGCAGCAAAAATAACGGCATTTGCGAACTGGGTCTGACTGCTTTGGGTCTAGGGGGCCTGGGTAAAGGAATTGCTCGGGGCTGGTCGCAAAGGCATTGTAGTCTTGTTTGGGGATGAGTTGCCGATCGCTCAAAATCTTTAAGGCTGCTTTCAGGTAATCTGGTGAGTGCGGGCGATCGAGAAATTGCAGCAGTGTTAAGATTTCCCAAGGAACTTGAGAATGTCTGTCGCGTTCCCCAACATCCTCAATTTTAATCCCGTATTTGCGCAAATCAAAGCTCAATCCGTGTTTTTTTGGATTGTCGAGGACTTCTTTGATAAATTTGCCTTGTTTGTTTTCGCGCACCAAAACAGCCATCGATTTTAGATTTTCTAAGGGCAATTTTATGCTATTTTGCTCGTGGCTCGCTTCACCGCCAGATTCGCTATTTTTCTCATGGCTTCCCCAGGCAAAATCCGCCGGTAAAAATTCCTCAACTAATTCAATTACCCGCTTGCCAATTAACTCGACTGTATGGTAAATATCCCGGGGAGCGTGCAATTCTAAGCCGATGCCGATGGGAGCGGGATTTGCATCGTGCTGCGGGTCGTCGCTGGGGACGGGCTTAATAGTTTGGGATCGAAAAGGCTGTTCTGTTCCCGCTAATTGCGAGCCGTTTACCCATTGCAACATAAAGTTAGCTGCATCGATAATTACCTTGGTGCTGCGGCCTGCGCCGTCCATTGTTGCTAACTTTTTCTCTACTTCGCAATCTTCGCAAAATTTCCGAAAATAAATCGGATCTGCTGGAGTGAAAGTTGAATTAATCGCTTGATTTGGGTCGCCAACTCTGATAAAATTGGGAGGTGAGTTAGGACGGTCGGGATCGATCGCCAATGTTTCCAAAAGCTCAGTCTGCAAAGGTGTGGAATCCTGGGCTTCGTCCTCAAATACGGCAAATACTTGTCTTTGCTCAATCGCCCTTGCTCCCGGATTCTCCAGCACCCGCAAAGCTGCTAAAATCATCTCGTCGTAATCGATGAATTCCCGACTCCTCAACAAAGCCTGATATTTTTGATATAAACCGCCAGCTACGGCTAAAATTTCATAATCGTTCCCCGAATCAAGAGCGCTCATTTCTAACAACTGTTCGGGAGACAAACCCGAAGATTTTGCCTCGTGAATCACAGTGTTAGCTAACTGCGGCAAAATCTCCGTTCTCAAAACCGATTGTCGGCGCAATCTCTCCGTTTCCTCTCCGTCAAATTGCTGTCCTTCTAACAAAACTTGATATCTGCGGGGATTTTCGGCAATCCAAAGTTCTACACAAGTGCGAATTAAGCGGTGACTTTGAGTCGGAGTGACTAACGTCGAATTTTCTAAATTTAAACCCGACAAATCGGGATGGCGCATCGCAATATTCAACGCTAAACCGTGCAAAGTGTGCACGGCAAAACCGCCTTGATATAAAGACAATTCTGCCAATCTTTGGCGAATTTTAGTCTTAATATTAGCAGCAGCCGATCGCGTAAACGTCACCACAATTAACTGGCGGCGGTTGTAAAGTCGGTTGCGGGCGATCGCAATTGCTGACGCAGCAGCCATTCCTGTAGACTTCCCGGCCCCTGGAACCGCCGAAACCGCAAGGGGGCCGCCTACCCAATCCGCCATCTCGTGCTGGCCCGCACGCAAGCTGTCGCGAATTTTACCGCAAGCAGCAGCCAAAAGAGTGGCGGGCTCTAACTCGGAGAAACTGCTGTTCGGGCGATCGATCTCGGCAGTCGATCGGCTAAAATCAGGATCGAATTCATCAGTCATGCGATTTTAGATTTTAGATTTTAGATTTTAGATCGGAAAAATATTAGTCGCGATCGGCCGTTTCAAGCGGTATCAAAAACCGAGTTACTGAATTTCGCGCGAAAGTCCCAACCCTTAAGCATGATTGCACTGGCATTACATCCGCGTTCATCTGCGGTTAAAAATAAAAAAATCTTCAACCTCTACCGTTTCCATTTTGGTATCAGCTAAACTAACCGTATCTATCCGAGCTTAGATTAAAACCAGCATAAAATTCAATACCCAAACCTTTTTACAGGAAAAACCCCCAATGAAAACTCACCTCAAAACCTATTTCCTGCCGCACCAGCCAAACCCAGCCAACAACAGCACAACTCGATTTGCAGTTGTAGCATTCTTAACTTTATCTTCAGCCATTGCTTTGCCAAGCTGCGGAGCCCCACCACCAAGCAGTATCAGCGGTGGAGCTCCAGCCCCTGGCTCCACAAAAGGCTTTGCTTCACCCCGCAGCGCTGAAAACCAAATTGCCGCATCTGCTCCCCAATCCTCACCCGCACCTGTAAGCGCACCCGGAGGCGCAGCGTCAAAAGTTGCTGCTGACACCGCAAAAAAACCAGCCGCAGAAACTCCAGCAACTGCTCCCCAACTGATAAAAAAAGCCGAACTCAGTGTAGTTGTCAAGTCAATTGACAGCAGCACTAAATCTGTTACCGATATTGTCAAAAAACAGCGAGGCGATATCTTGGCTTTCCAAAACCAAAAGCCGCCGGATTCTAGTGTACGTCAAACTGCAACCTTGCAGATTCGCGTCCCTCAAGAAAAGTTAGAAACTACTTTAGATGCTTTAGCAAAACTCGGAAGTGTCGAAAACCGAGGGCTTGCGGCTGAGGATGTTAGCGATCAATTAGTTGACAGCGAGGCTAGACTGCGGAACCTCCGCAAATCCGAAGAAGTTGTGTTAAAAATTATGGAGCGATCCGGCTCTGTCGGCGATGTTCTCAAGGCTTCTCAAGAGTTGAGCAATATTCGGGAGTCGATCGAGCGCATCGACGCTCAGTTAAAAAGTTTGCGGAATCAAGTAGCCTATTCGACTATTAGTTTAACTCTAGAAGCAGCAGTCTCGGCTCAGCAAGAACCCCAACCTTCTCTCGGTTTGCGGGTGCAGGAAACTTGGGGACAAGCGACTCATTCTGTGGGCGAATTGACGCTCGGTTTGTTTGCTTTGGGTATTTGGCTGTTGGCTTACAGTCCTTATTTTCTGCTAATTGGCGCTGCGGCTTACGGCTTTAATCGATTTAAGAAACAGCATTCTGTTCCGAAAATTTCAGAACCGAAACCGCCTAATTAGTCAGTTGACAGTTGACAGTTGACAGTTGACAGTTGACAGTTGTCAGTTGTCAGTTGATAGTTGATAGTTGACAGTTGACAGTTGGTAGTTGGTAGTTGACAGCTTGTGCGATCGCTCCGTCGAAGTATTGGCAGTTGATAGTTGTCATTAGCGACGCACCAAACGTCGAAATCTTGCGATCGCACTTTTATTTAATGTAACAGTTGGGCAAGTCCTGCCCAAATTGAAAATCGCAAATCGCAAATCGCAAATAATATAAGGTGCGTAGCGATGAGATTGTCGATTTTTGTTTACAGATTTTCGATGGCCACGCACCCTACTAATGACAACTGCCAACTGTCAACTATCAACTGTCAACTGTCAACTATCAACTGTCAACTGTCAACTGTCAACTGTCAACTGACTAATCATCTATTTGCCATCCATCTTTGGTATAATCTTCATCCACAATCTTCTTCGGTCGCATCACCAAAACAACTCGCCCCAAAATCGACAACTGCGGGGATGTTTCAAACCACTGCAATTCTAAATTGCCAGCGTTATCGGCGAGGAAATAACTCTCAGCATCCCACTGTCTTTGGGCGCGATCGGCAATAATCAAAACTTCTTCAACTTTACCTTGCAGCGGTACCGGCAGTCGATCGCTCATATCCAAAACCGCCACCGGATCTTCGGCGTTCAAAATTACCTGCCATCCGGGAATCGCCACCCAAGCTCCGGCTCCGGAAAATTTTACCATGCGGAACGGCCCGATTTCTTCCGGCAAAGGCACTGCTACCAAATCTGACGTAGAAAGCGGCAATTTGCCTACAACCGGGACAATCCGGGGCAGTTGTTCCTCGGTATCGAGCCTGTAAACTGGTAAACGGGGCGCTTCCCGCCTGGGAACTACGGTAAAATCGACCAGCAACTGCTCGATTTGCGTTCTAGCGGTTTGGCTGCTAGCTAATTTTAAACCGCGAGCAATTAAGCGCGATCGCTCTTGCAAATCGCTTTTCTGTCTCGCCAACTGCCAGCACTGGTAAGCTACAGCATCCCCTGGAGTGTCTGTGAAGCCCTGCGGCAGACTCCCGAAGTGCGAAAACTCCTTAATTGCTTTAGCAACTTGGCGCGCATCGTCAACATCCAAATTGTGGGCCAGCATCAAAGCCGCCGCTCCAGCCCGCTCTGCTTGAGAGAGAATCCGAAATTCGTATAAAATATCACTTCCTTTCCGCAGAAAGTGCGATCGAACTTCCTCAGAAGCACCAGCATTGACCATGCTGGTGTAAACTTGGGCTGCGACGCTGACTTGATTTTGCTGAATTGGCTCAAAACCAGTTTGTTCAAAAATCTTCTGAGAATTGCAGCCCGCTTGAAGCAGGGCAGTGCAGGCCTGTCCCCACTCTACCCAAGTGCCTTCTTTGCGGCGGAGCGATCGAATTAACTTTTCGACATCCACAGCATCGGTGGAGGGTGCAGATGCAGGAGGGGAGAAATCTTGCGGTGTATCAGTCATAATTAAATCAAAAACCAGCGCTAAGTTATGTGTGATTGGATACCAGCAAGGCTCGTGTCGCGGCAGAGCTATAGATTGATAATAAGTGAGTTGTGAGACTATTGTTACAGAATAGTTGCTCGCCTAAATTTACAAAGGGGAGTTTATCGTATTGTTATGGATAATGCCATTCCAGAGCTAGATCAAATTAAACGCCAGCTCATGACCCTACACCGACCGAAAAAACCCAAAATGCTGGTAGTAGACGACGAACCAGACAATCTGGATTTACTCTACCGCACTTTCCGACGAGATTTTAACGTGCTCAAAGCTGAGAGCGGGATTCGCGCCTTGGAAGTCCTCGGCATCGAGGGCGAGGTCGCCGTCATCATTTCCGACCAGCGGATGCCAGAAATGAAGGGAACGGAGTTTCTCAGCAAAACTGTACCCCAGTTTCCGAATACGGTCAGAATTATCTTGACTGGTTTTACGGACATTGAAGACTTGGTGGATGCGATCAACTCCGGACAGGTTTACAAGTATATCACCAAGCCTTGGGACCCGAACGAATTGAAAATGGTGGTGCAAAAGGCGGCCGAGACTTATGAAGTTCTCAAGCAGCGGACTGAGGAATTGCACCGCGCCCAAAATCAAATACAACTGTTAGCAACAATCATGCAAACGGCTGTGGATTATCCGAATTTGGAACTTAGTTTAGAGCCAATTGCTACTGCTGTGAGCGATAATTTTTTGGCGGACGCTTGCATTTTGCAACTGGTGGAAGGAAATGTTTTAAGGCCGGCCCAAGGCACTCACACCAGCGGCCCAACTGTGGAAAATTGGCTGGCAGATGACCCTCTGGTTCGAGATGCAATCTCCTCTCAAACTATACAGGGTTCTGTGAATATTGCCAGCGACGCAGCCCTAGCGAGCCTGCCGCACTATCAAAAATCCGGCATTCAAGCTCACCTGAGCGTGCCGGTAATTCACCAAGGTCGATCGATCGCCCTGATTTCTCTCCAGTGGAAGCAACCTTGTTCCCTGCGCCCCGACGAACTCACAACAGTTCACCTCGCCGCTCAAGAAGTTGCTTTGGTACTGACGAGTTTCCAGGATCGTTAGTCATCAGCCATCAGTCATCAGTCATTAGTCATTAGTCATTAGTCATCGGTTATTAGTCATTAGTCATCGGTTATTAGTCATTAGTCTGCTCTATGTCTTGAGTATAAAATAATCGCCAACCAATGATTCAAGACAAAGCAGCGCCGATAGCAAACAATAAAAAAAGGATTAATGGCTGGCGACAGCATGACATGAATGGACGGATTAATTATATTTTACGGCTGTCAATGAGCAATGACCAATGACCAATGACCAATCACCAATGACCAATGACCAATCACCAATTACCAATTACCAATTACCAATGACTGATGACTAATAACTCAGAAGAAATTAAAACTATATTTAATCGAATTGCACCAGTTTACAACCAAATGAACGACTGGTTGAGCTTGGGGCAGCACCGGATTTGGAAGCAAATGGCGGTGAAATGGAGCGGTGCTGGCCCCGGAAATACTTGTTTAGACTTGTGCTGCGGCAGCGGGGATCTAGCTTTGCTCCTGGCAAAACAAGCAGGGCCTACCGGTTCAGTATTTGGAGTAGATTTTTCCGCCGAACAATTGGCCGTCGCGGCCAAGCGCGATCGACCTTTTCTCACCCCTGCAAGTCCCATTTCCTGGGTAGAAGCTGACGCCCTAGACTTGCCTTTTGCCGACAATTACTTCGACTGCGCCACAATGGGGTACGGGCTGCGCAACGTGACAGACATCCCCCGCAGTCTTCAGGAATTGCACCGCGTGCTCAAACCCGGTGCAAAGGCTGCTATTCTCGACCTCCACCGCCCCAGCAATTCCCTGATGCGGAGCTTTCAGCAGTTTTATCTCGACACTCTCGTGGTGCCAGTTGCTCAGCAATTTGGGATGACTCAAGAATATGCCTACATTAATCCTAGTTTAGAAAAATTCCCGATCGGCCAGCAGCAAGTCGATCTCGCCCGCCAAGCCGGATTTGCCACCGCCACCCACTATCCCATTGCCGGAGCTATGATGGGAGTATTGGTCATTAGTCAGTTGACAGTTGACAGTTGACAGTTGACAGTTGACAATTTCCAATTCCCAATTACCAATTCCCCAATTCCCCAATTCCCAATTACCAATTACCAATTCCCAATTCCCAATTCCCAATTCCCAATTCCCAATAATTGATGAATCCGTCTGACATTTGGCTGTTGTTAGCCCCACCTGTAGTGGGAGGAATAATTGGCTATTTCACTAACGATATAGCTATCAAAATGCTGTTCCGCCCCTATCGAGCTATCTATATCAAAGGGCGGAAGTTGCCTTTCACTCCCGGATTGATTCCCCGCAACCAAGAGCGCTTGGCTAAGCGAATTTCCGACACAATTATGGGTTCGCTGCTGACGCCGCAGGAACTGCAAAACTTAGCGCGCCGCCTCCTGCAAACCGAGCGGATGCAGTCGATAATTCTCTGGCTGTTGCAGTTGGCGCTGGATCAGGTAAAATCAGATGCCGAACAAAAAACTGCTAAAATTCTCGCTAACATTCTGCGAGATTTGCTGGGGGAATCTGTGCCGCGAATTCTCAAAGTTTTGGCGCGCCGGGAAGATTTTTTAGAAGCTCAGCTAAATCAAATTTTTGACCAAGTTTTGCTGGAAATTCAGTTAACTGAAGCTCAGGCTGGCCAGTTGGCTGATTGGCTGTTGCAGGTAGTAATACCGCCGGAAGTGCTGCGACAGACTTTAATTGACTTTTTGACCGATCGCAATATTTCGATTATCGATGAAGGGTTTCGAGAAAAAACCAGCGGCACTTATTGGGTTGTAGCAAATTTGTTTGGTTTGCGCAACACTTTAACTCGGCTGCGGACTTTTTGTCTGGATGACAGACAAGCGACTAATCAGCGGTTAGCAGAATTAACTGTTTCTTTGGGAATTCGCGGGCGACTTCAGGAATGGCTGCAAAATTTGTCGATGCAAAATTTACCGGTTTCGACGGTGAGACAGTTGCGAAAAACAATGCGCGACAGCGTTCGCACCTACGTTCAACAGCGGGGTACGGAGGTACTTGACGGGTTGAGCAAATCTATTGACTGGGAAAATATTTCGCGGTTGATTCTCAATCGATTGCAAACTTCAGCGGTGATGAGCGCTTCCCTGGAAATTGTCAGCAAAGAACTGGCTTTGGTTTTAGAGCGCTATCTGGAGCGGGATTTAGAAAATATTGTAGCTCAGGCTATCCCGATTTTGAATATCGACCAGGTGATTGTCGATCGAGTCAAAGGTACTTCTCCGGAAGAGTTGGAGTTAGCAATTCAGGGAATTGTCAAAAGCGAGTTGCAGGGAATTGTCAATTTAGGAGGCATTTTGGGTGTTTTAGTCGGCTGTTTGCAAACAGTTGTGCTTTTGCTTCAGCGATGATTTATTTCGGCAGTTGTGAGATATTAGTTGTAGCCTAATATTCACTCTCTCTGACACGCATAGTACCAAAAATCCGCTTTCTGGGCAGTATTTGGCTATCCTGACGATTTATATTACAAACCGAGTTTTTTGTCAAGCGTCCTAATTCACCTATTCTCTAAATTTATGGCTGCCCCAAATTCCGACGATCGCACTTTACTCCCAAAAAACCCCCGCAACCTCAGCCGCCAACAATACGAGCGTTTAACCGCAGAAATGGCCGCTCCCTACCGGCCTCTGCGACAGTTGGTCTACGTAGCTTGCGGCGCTTCCGGCTTTATTGGCGGCGTCGTTTTCCTCGCTCAAATTGCCTCGGGCCGGGAAATGGGCTCTGCTTTGCCCAATTTTGCCCTCCAAGTCGGAGTCGTGGCTCTGATGGTGTTCCTGTTTCGCCTGGAGCAGCGCGCCGAAGCTCGATCGCCCAAATCGAAGTAACAAAATTTACAAATCGATACAAAAAGATATCTGACGCAAGGAAAAGTTATAATTATAAAGAAATTATTACGAAACCCTGGTTTGCGATCGATCCCTGTCATAATCAAATAGTTGGTTCAATTGGGGTCAGCAAATTTAAAGGCCCTAATCATAAACCGCTTGTAATTCGTTCAATTGGGGTCAGCTTTCATAAAGACCCTAAATATATTAAATAAATTTAAGCCCAGCGCCAGCCTTCACTGATAGAAGAGTTGGCGTTGGGTATTTTGCTAGGAGCGGGAGATTGGTAGATGTGTCACAGTCTAATTAGACAAAAAAGTTGGAATATTTTACTATGAGCAGATCGTTTATTACAGGGCGGTGGACGTTATTTTTAGCAGCAGGTGCGGGAATTGTATTTTACAGCAGCGCTGCGGTGGCTGCCGAAAAGGTAGTCCTCAAATACAGTGCGATCCGAATGACTTTACCAGTCAGCGAATTAGAAATTTTTGCTGAAACTGGAAAAATGTCGCCCGGGTTAGAAATGCTGCTGGGAAATGCAAAAAAAGACCCGGAAGCGGTTCGCCGCAGTCTGATGAGACCGGTCAAAGTCAGTCAAAGCTTGTTGGATCGGACGCTCAACAGTAAAGTTGGGGAAATAATTCTCGATGAAGTGGCTCAGGTAATTCGCACTCCTTCTGGGAATGCAAATCGAGAAGCTTTGCGCGAGGCTTTGGTGCTGTCTGCAAGTAATGATAGCGAGATTACGCTGCTGGAAGCGATGAAGAATTATCCGGCTCCAGAGGTTAATGTTGAGGGCGATCGCTTAGTCGAAGCTTACGGCAAACTTGTAGCTTTGTCTGAACAATTTGGCGGCGTTTCAGAACGGCTGCAAGACATTTTGAACAAGATTCGCCTGCCTAGATTGTAGCGGATTTTCTCCTGGAGGGTTGATTTGTGCGATCGCAGCATCTTTCTTTCGCTGCATAAATTACAGCGGAGTCACATTTTATTTGTGCAAAATTTGCCGGATTTTAACTTGCCTGCAAAAGAAGTGTCGCGATAGATGTTCGATGGTCTACAAAAAGTTTAAATAAAATAACCGTATTTTTACTGAGGCAATTATTTTGACAACAAAATGCGGGCAAGAGCTTGTGTATCCCCCATCAACTAAAATACGATCGGGTAGCACCTTGCAAATTATCTATCTTAAGATAGAGAAACGGTGTCAGAGCAAGGCGCTGGCGGAAAAATGGCAGGTCATTAGTAAGCTCCTACTATAAAAAATGCCATTACGCAACGGATTGCCCAAAACTCTTGACCAATAAAAGCTAAAAAAACGGTGAGAGACTGGATTAATTAACAGCACCTCAAATCTCAATAAGTCGTACCGCTCGGGGTAGTAAACTTGCACTCCATTGACTCTATTTAGTTGGTAAAACTAGCAACATGAACAACAATCCTATTCGTTCAAAAGAGCGTTTCTTGGTTTTCGGCTCTCCGGCGATCGAAGATGCTGAAATTCAAGAAGTGGTGTCAACAATGAAAACAGGTTGGTTGGGTACAGGCCCGAAAGTCATGACTTTTGAAAATGACTTCAAAGCTTAGAAGGTTTCCCAGCACGCGATTGCAGTCAATTCCTGTACGGCGGCACTCCACTTGAGCATCCTCGCTGCTTCGTTAAAGCTGGGGGATGAGGTCATTACTACTCCGATGACTTTTTGCGCTACAGTTTCAGAAGAAGGCGCTCCTGACTCAATCGCGCTCATCCTAGAACTCAAACTGAACGTACATTGATTAGGCGACACGCCGGTTACGCTCGCTTTTGCTACAACATAGCGCGTACCCTTTACTCGGGTTCGCTTTAGATAAATCTTATGTAGCAGAAATACTCTCCCCTGCAATTTGAACTCCGAAGTTGAGAGTTCACTCAGATAGCATATTGGAGGGGATAGGGGCGGAATTTGACGTTGAATTTCACAAACCATTACAATCTCTGGTCTTGCTACGCTCAGTAAGCCAAAGTTTCTAAAGTTTCCCGCAGATAGGAGCGAACCTGCTGATCGATGGTGACATTTTGCTGCTGCAGGTCAAAATTGAGTTCTAGCTGCCAGCGTTGAAATCCTGAACTTGCGCCGATCGCGGATTTGAGACTGCCCCAGATTTCAGAATCTTCGCACAGCTCGATCGGCTCTGCGGTGTGAGGTTCTTGTGCGATCGGTAGATAATTCGCCATATTTTTATACCTCTGTTTTAATCCCCTGTAAGGATTGAAAGCTTAGCTTGACACTCTCTATTATAGATTCTTCTCTCCAAATAGCCAATATAAAATATCCACAACCTGCGATTAAAATTTAAATATTAAGACTATTAATAATCTCTATCTGAGGAGGGGGATTACCTATTTTTTTTCACAGCATACATCTGTACAAATTAAAGTAGCTTAAACTACAATTGTGCTCATCTTAATTTTTTATTTCACTTTTTTTCGCTCGACTGTTCGGGTAGAGATGTAACGCCGTTGGTGTCAGCAGCTTTTGGGTTGACAATACTGCCGGCTGACGAATTCCCAATTGCCGATGCTGGCCCAATTGACTCTGCGGGTGCAGCCACAGCGGCAGTTGTCTCGGCTGCCAAAGCCGGCAAAAGTCGATCGCAGGGCCAAGGTGCGATCGTAAAATCCTGCCTAATTTTTTCTAAAACATGAGGCTTTGTCGCTGCAAATTCTGATTCCGGCGTCAGCAAAACCGCCATCACACTAGCAGACACCTGCAAAAACAAATTGCTCGCTAAAAAAGCCGAAGCTGCCAACAACAATCCAGCCCACCGCCAGGAAGGAGGAAACGGAGCAACCGTTGCCGCGAGGGGAGCAAATCGATATAGTTGCCACAAAATTACTGCCAGCAAAACAGCGACAAAAAGAGCGACTCCTTGATTTAACTTAGTTTTAAACCGAGCCAGAATCCGCTGCTGCAAAGAAGTTAAATTCTGCGGTTTCACCGCGACAACTAAAATACTAAAAATGTAAAAAGGGCGGAACCACTGCATCCACAGCACAGGAGCAATACCTGCTACAGCCACTATAAACACTTCTAACCAGACAGGGAGCATGGGAGAACCCACTGCGAGTCCCAGCAAGCACAGTCCGAGGAAAATCGGCAGTGCAGCCGCCCCAGAAAGGTGAATCCACAAGAAAGGATCTGACCAAAAAGAACGCACTTTAATTAATTATTAGCGATGAATTATGAGTTTTGAATTTGGAATTTTGAGATTCTTGGATGCACTCTTGACCCTGAAACCCAATGTGAGGAGTAAATATTTAGCGCTAAAACCGAGGATGTTGGGGATAAACCCGGTTGCTTTGCGTAAGTCTTATTTGAGTGCGTGAATTTTGAATTTTAAGCAAGGGTAAAGACGATTAGGAAGTTATTAATTCCTTCTTCCTTCTTTCTTCTTGTTTCGGTCAACTGTCACAGGTCAACTGTCAACTGTCAAGGGGTCAACTGTCACAGGTCAACTGTCACAGGTCAACTGTCAACTGTCAAGGGGTCAACTGTCAACTGTCAGATGAGTTTGGGAGTATTGAGTGAAGAGAATAGTTGCGAGCGATCGGCAATTTAGTTGCCTTCACTCAAAACCTCTCTTCCAACTCAACACTCACAACTCAACACTATTGAGATAGAGTCCGGCGCTTAGTAACCATGCGGTAGGCTTCAATAATATCGCCTTCGGCCCAGTCGCTAAACCCGCTCAAGGAAATACCGCATTCGTAGCCTGTATTGACTTCCTTGGCATCTTCCTTCATCCGTTTGAGGGAGTCGAGGACACCTTCGTAAACGACACTGTTGCCGCGGCGCACCCGCACCTTACAGTTGCGGATGACCTTGCCTTCGAGTACGTAACATCCAGCCACAGCCCCGCGACCGATCGCGAAGACAGCGCGCACTTCCACCTTACCCAGAGGTTCTTCCACCAGTTCTGGTTCCAGCAGACCTTCCATCGCCCCTTGAATGTCATCCAAGAGGTTGTAGATGATGCTGTATTCCCGCACGTCTACGCCCGCAGAGTCTGCCGCTTGGCGAGCGCCGGTGGCGAGAGTAGTATTGAACCCGACAATCACAGCATTGCTGGCTGCTGCTAGGTCAATATCCGTTTCTGTGATTTCCCCGGGAGCAGATAGCAGCAGTCGGAGTTGAACTTCTTTTTGAGGAAGTTGAGTCAGAGCGCCGACAATTGCTTCGAGGGAGCCTTGGACATCTGCCTTCAAGATCAAGTTTAGTTCCTTAAGAACGCCTTCCTTAGCTTGTTGAGAGAAGCCGCTGAGGCTGATCCGGCCGCCTTGCAGCAGGCGGGAATCTCGTTGGGATGTAGCTCTTCCGCTGGCGATCGCCGCTGCTTCTTTTTCGTTTGCGAAGACATCAAACTCGTCTCCGGCGCGAGGAACTTCCCGCAGCCCCAGCACTTCCACCGCAAAGGAGGGAGTTGCTTGGTCTACGCGATCGCCCCGATCGTCGATCATTGCCCGCACCTTACCCAGAGCCGAGCCTGCGACCACAATATCGCCCACTCGCAGAGTACCGTTCTGCACCAGCAGAGTTGCCACCGGGCCCCTTGCCTTGTCGAGGTGAGCTTCAATCACAGTACCCTTAGCAGGTCGGTTCGGGTTAGCGTTGAGGTCTTCCATTTCCGCGACTGTCAGGATCATTTCCAACAGCGTATCCAGGTTTTCCCCTCGGATAGCGCTGACTGGAACCATCGTGATATCGCCGCCCCAGTCATCTGCGACCAAGCCGTACTCAGTAAGCTCTTGCTTCACCCGTTCCGGCTGAGCGCCCTCCTTGTCAACTTTATTGATAGCCACAACAATTGGCACTTTCGCCGCTTTCGCGTGGCTGATAGCTTCAATTGTCTGGGGACGCACGCCGTCGTCCGCCGCCACCACCAAGATGGCGATGTCCGTAACCCGCGTTCCGCGAGCCCGCATTGCTGTAAAGGCTTCGTGGCCGGGCGTATCCAAAAATACCACCTGCTGGCTGTTGCCTTCGTGTACCACATCCACGTGGTAAGCACCGATGTGCTGGGTAATTCCCCCAGCTTCTCCCTGAGCCACCTTTGTTTTGCGGATCGAGTCTAGCAACGTAGTTTTGCCGTGATCCACGTGGCCCATAATCGTTACCACTGGCGGACGGCGCTGGAGGTATTCCAAATCTGCTTCGTCCAGCATCTCGATCACTTTGATCGCTGGGGCTACTTTTTCGGGAGTTTCTACCTCTACGCCCATTTCTTCGGCTACCATTCTCACCGCTGGAATGTCCAGGGTTTCGGTAATGTTGACCGCAATGCCTTTAGAGAACAACCGCTTAATAATTTCGGTTTCGGGAACTGCCAAAGTAATTGCTAGTTCTTGAACGGTCATCGGCCTGCTCAGCAGCAGCTTTTCAGGACGTTCTACCTTAGCTTCGGCTGTTTTGCCGCGGTTGCCGCGTCCCCCGGTCGAACCTGAAGAACTTTTATCGTGAGAAGGGCCCGGTCTCTTATTTTTGCCGCTGCTTCCGGGTGCGCCCGGAGTTGGTGTTGACTTGGGTGCTGCTTGTCCTTTTGCTTTAGCTGGGCGGGCTAGGGACAGGCTGACGGTGACTGGTGCTGGCAGATCCAAGCCGTTTTCTAAGTCATCGTCATCCTCGTCTATCGGTTTGAGGCGAGAACGTTTTGCCTTAACAGCCTTGGCAGCTTTGGCAGCATCTGAGTTTTCGTCATCATCTTCTTCCCAAATGACCGATGTCTTTTTGGCAGGACGAGGGAGAGTTGGCCTGCTCAGGAGAGGAATCTCCAGCAACGGCGTATTATCTTCTTCATTGTCATCAGTGTCATCCCCTGCGGCTCCGGTGTCACCGCCCCGGCTGCGCAGCCCGGTAGCTGTCGTTGCGGGGGCAAGGCTCCGGCGCGGGCCACCGGGCTGGGGTCGATCGGCAAGTTGAGTTTTGACTGGGCCACCAGCGCCTTCCCGGCGCGGTATGCGCGCGTCGCGAGATTCGGTAGGAGATCCCGGTGTAGGTCTGCTGGGGCGGCTCGGTTTAGCCGGCGCTTCCAGAGTTTCTGCCTGTTCTGATTGCTCTTGCGAGGGAATGGCAAGTTTCAGTACCGGCTTGCTTCCGAGATTTTGTGGGTTGCGGCTGGCCGACTCGGACGCCGGTCTGACTGGTGGCGACGTGAGTTTTGCCGACGGCCCGGGGGGGGCGACCGGCGGGCGCTGGGTGCGTTCGGGAGCCTTGGACGACGGCGCGATCGGTGCTGCTGGTGCTTGAGCCGGGGCGGTTGTTTCCTCGGAGATCGCACCTACAGTTTCCGACACTGTTTCTGACTCCGACGCCGACACAGCGACATTTGGCTTCGACAGTACAGGTCGATTGATATTTGGTTTAGCTGGAGGCTGGAGTTGTTGAGCTGCAGGCGATTTGGGAGGAGTTGCCACGGTTGCCCCTGGCTGGTTTTTTTGCTCCCCGTTGCCTGCAGGCTGGGAGGAAGCACCAGCCTGCCGTACTTTTGGACTGCGTATTTCTAAAATTTGCTGCTTTTTTTGTTGGTCGTTAGGGTGAGGGCCAGATTCTCTAGATGGCGCTGCTGCTCTTTCGGGGGGAGCTGGCTTGCCGGGGGAAGAGTGGCTGCTGGCTACGTATTTTTCCGCCGTTTTGCGAATGCGTTCTGCTTCTGATTCTGTAATTGTGCTGCTGTGGCTCTTGACTGAAATATTGAGCCGCTCGCAAACTGCCAAGATGTCTTTATTATCCAAATTTAGTTCCCGTGATAATTCGTAAATTCTTACTTTGCCGTTGTTCATCCACTCTGCCCTCTTTTGTGCCAACCAGTTTTTACATTTTGATTTTTTGTTCTAATGACGACATCATTCGCTGTGATTGATTCAGTGTCAGGAATCGGGTTTTGGTACTCGCTCAGCAATTTTATCTAAAAGATGCAACTCGCTGAAGTCTGCGGTTGGAGAATTCTCAAGTCTTTTTGGGAACGCGGGAACTCTGGAGTCTGAATTTTGGCAACTGCCACTTTCTCAAGCTTCAAAGTTTGCCTTTCCACCTTGAGGATACCTCTGCTAGTACCCTACCCTTATCTAATCTGACACAAATCTTTCCAGACTGGTGGGCAGATCGGATTGGGGTTTGAGAGCTGGCGCTACCAGTAATTATCTGGTTTGGGGTGCCTAGAGTGTTTATGTCGAGGCCGAACTCTTGTCGGTTTGGCGCCCGGTTGAGGCACTGTCAGATGTACAGTCAGATGTGGCTAAACGCTGCCCAAGTGTTTGGTACAGTTCGTCAGGCACAGGCGCTTTGAGCGATCGCCCAAGTCGATTTTTTTTCTGAGCTGCTTTGAGGCATTCTACTTCCGGACAAAGGTAAGCGGAACGACCGAGGCCACGATCTAATTGTACCTGATGAGAAGGATAGAGCCTGACTACTCGCCAAAAAGCTTCCTTATGACCTATTTTTCGACAACTTGCACAACACCGGTAGTTCGGTTTCATTTCTTGTCATCCGGGGAGAGGGGGAGACGGGGAGAGTGTCGGAGGGGGAGAGAGTGTCCGAGGGGGAGAGTGGGGGAGTTCTCCTCCTTGTCTCCCGTGCGGGAAAATAAGAGTGAATCTCGCACTTTTTAGACTGTGGCAGCCGTTTCGTCCGTGGCTGCTGCCTCCTCTTCCTCAAATTCTGCGGTTTCCGGAGCGCCGTCGAAGCCTGATGCTTCGTCTTCGTCTTCGTAGTCATCGCCTGCTAGTTCTTCGAGCCTGCTTGCTTCTGCTGCCAATTTGGTGTCTTCGGCGTCGCGATCGTACTTAGCAATATCTTTGATATCGATTTTCCAACCAGTCAGGCGGGCTGCGAGGCGGACGTTCTGACCTTCTTTACCAATGGCGAGACTCAGTTGGTCTTCAGCGACCAAAATGTGAGCGCGCCTGCCTTCTGGGGCAACCAAACGCACTTCATCTACTCTAGCTGGGCTCAGAGCGTTGGCAATATAGGTTGCTGGGTCTGGAGACCAGCGGATCACATCTATTTTTTCGCCGCGCAATTCGTTGACTACTACCTGAATCCGCGATCCCCGCGCTCCGATGCAGGCTCCTACCGGGTCTACGTCGCGATCGAGGGTATCTACTGCTATTTTAGTCCGGGGGCCGACGTGGCGGGAGGGCGGATTTGCCTCCCTGGCTACGGCAACAATCCTCACCACCCCGTCTTCTATTTCTGGTACTTCGTTAGCAAACAGGTAAACCACCAAACCTGCGTCTGCTCTAGAAACAAGTAACTGCGGCCCTCTAGTAGAGCCTTCGCCTACTTTTTTGAGATAAACCTTGAATGTAGCGTTGGCCCGGTAATTGTCGTTGGGCAACTGTTCGCGCTTGGGGAGTTCGGCATCTACTTCCGGCTGACCGAAGCTGCTGGTGACTGCTAAAATTACGGACTGCCTCTCAAACCTTAGCACTCTTGCTTGAAGAACGGTTTCTTCTAAATCTTTAAACTCTTCTTGAATCATTTTGCGCTGTTGGTCGCGCAGTTTTTGAGCGAGAACTTGTTTGGTCTGGATGGCTGCCATGCGACCAAATTCTTTTTGATTTGGTGTGACATCTACGAGCACGATGCTCCCAGGCTGAGCTTCCGTCGCTACTTCTTGCACTTCCGAAAGCGATATTTCGTGATCGGGATTGACGACTTCTTCGACAATAGTTTTGTTCGCTAAAACGCGGAAACCTTCTTGTTCTGCGTCGAGTTCCACATCAAAGTTGTCGAAGTATTCTTCGCTGAAGTGGTCTAGTTTTTGGGTGCGGCGGTAGCGTTCGTATCCTTTGAGCAGGGCTTCTCGCAAGGCTGCTTGGACGGCGTGTTTGGGTAAATTTCGCTCTTTGCTAATACCTTCGACCATTTCTTTTAGTCCGGGCAGGGGAACCATTGACATAATAAAACACTCCTTTTTTGCTGTGACAATACTTAACTGGTAATCGGTAATCAGTAATGGGTGATTTTAGAGAGAAAGTGATGGCTGATGATTGATGAGTTACAGGAGAGGATTAGGGAATTTGGGTGTTGTAACAATTTATTTTTGGTTCAATTATTCAACCCGCTCCTCTAGATGAGATGTGCTTAAAAATTAACTCGCAGCGAAGCATTTTCAGCTTACTGCGAGGCAATCTCAAAACTCAAATCTCTCGGTGAACAGGGGCACCGCCCCTACAACTCAAAATTCAAAATTTCCCTTTACTACTCCTTTCCTTCGTCTAGTTCAACTTTGACAATCTGAGGGCGGGGAATTTTCACCTGTCGCCCTTTTTGATTGAGATAAACAGTTGTTTCATCCCGGCCTACCAGTAGTCCTTTCCACTCTTTGATTCGCGAGTCCGGTTCGGTGGCTTTGACTGTGACGGGGAAACCTTTAAAAGTAATGAATTCTCGATCGCTGCTGAGCGATCGGGATATTCCGGGACTGGAAATCTCTAGCACGTAGGCGTCGGGGATGATGTCGGTTGCGTCTAACTCGGCTTCCAGGGCTGTGCTCATCCGCTCGCAGTCGGCTAAACCCGTGTCTTGCTGGAGGTTGCGGATGTCTACCCGCAAGACGGGAGGATTTTGGTTGGTGTGAAACACTGCTCCCACTACTTCCAATCCCAGTGTTTCCGCAACGGGGGTAGCTAAGTCAATGATTTGTGGGATTAGGGGATGAGTCATATCGAATACTTAAGTTAAAACTCCTGAACTCGTCTAAGGCAAGGAAAAATTTCGTGTTGAGATTGCTTTGCTTTGAGGTGGTTTTATTGGGTTGCTGCGACTTTCGCCTTCAACTTTGGGACTTACCCAACATCGCTGCTGGGGAGCTCAAGCGGGGGAATTATCCCTACTGGATGCGTCCTCAACGGGCAAGTCTGACGCCCCGATCTCTTTTCCTGCGACTAATGCAACAAAAAAAGTGGGCTTGACCCACTTCTAGGTAAAACAATTTCTTCCAAGAAGTTTGAGGTCCGCTTCCGATCGAAAGTCTGCCTCATTTTTCATTTTAGCTCGATCGCCCGCCCAGTGACAAACCGCCTTCGGAACGAGCCCATTGGCGGAGTGGGGAATTGGTCAAACAGGGCATTGAGCATGGGCCTGCATAGGGCATCGGCCTGCATAGGGCATCGGCCTGCATAGGGCATGGGGCATTAAGCATCGGCCTGCATAGGGCATCAGGCATTGAGCATCAGGCATTGAGCATTAGTTCGCCAACTGTCAACTGTCAACTGTCAACTGTCAACTAACTAACGCGGGGCTATGCGTTGCAGTTCTTTAGCTTGTTCTAAAATTTTCTCGAAGTCTTCTTCGCTCAAGCGCTGGATGTAGTTGATTTTGAACTCTTCTAGGAAGTCGCACAGCAGCAGTTGTATTTCTTGCAAGGTTTGCTGCTGTTGCAGTTCTGCTCCTAAAGCTTGCCCGAAATGCTGGACTAGCTGGCTTGAGAGTTTGGTACCTACAGGGTCTTCGCTGGCGATTTTAAAGGCTTCGTAGGCATCTTGGGGGCCGATGGTGACTAATTTGGATAGTTCTGCAACTAATTGCTCTGCTAGCTGTGCGGGAAGGTTTCCCAGTCCGGGTACTTGCTTCCATCCTTGATAGAGGGGGGATTGCTTGAGAAATATTTCTATATTGTAGCCCAGGAGGGCTTCTAGGTCTGGCTGGAGTTGGGGCAGGACTTTGTAGACGGTGATTTGGACTAGATGGGTGGCGATCGCTTCTATTTCATTGATATTGTTAATGTCTAGATAGCGCTGTTTGTGGGATTGAAACAGTTGACGGGCTAGTTCGCCTGTGGTAATTGATTGTTGCATCTGGTTGATCAGTTGAATTACTACTACTTCGGTCAATTCTTGGGCGAAGTTGGCGACGAAACCTCGGCTGATTTGAGTGCGTATGGGTTGGAGGTCGGGCATTTTTGCTTGGTGGATGCGAATTGTGACGGGTAATACTCGCAACAAGCGCCAGAATGGGAGGAACAGAAAGATGTCGTACCACCGCCAGAGCATGGCCGATCGCCAAGTGACGCTGGGGTGGCGGCGGCTGATCGAGTAGGTGCGGGCTAGAAATTCGATCGCGAATATGGCAATAAATGGCAGGTCGAGAAGCCAGAAGTTGTCGGTAAATTCGCCGTTTTCTCCGATCGTGCGGTAATAGTTGATGGCGATTAAGGGCTTGATTTTGGCGTCAAACCATTTGATTTCTTGTTGCCAGCCTTGTTTGTTTAAATAGTCAGGGTTCCAGAATGTTTGGAATGATTGTTTGGCGGAGTCTTGCGGATTGGGGGCGCGATCGCGTATCCGGTCTTTGATTTTTTCTAGGCTGCCGCTTTTTGATGCTACTCGAAAGGGATCTTCGTCGATCATGTTGGCGCTCAGATTGTTTATTTCCTGCAATTTGGCTGCTACTTCTGGAGAGGGCAAGCCTGTTTGCACTACTTGATTTTTTAATTGTTCTAAGGTTTCTAGATATTTCTGGGTGTCTCGGTGGGCTTTAATTCCTTTAAAGGGGTCGTATATTTGGGTGATAACTGGTAGTTGCCGGAAGTAGAAATCTCGCCATGGGACATAACTTATATCAAATAATACGAGGCTTAAATTTCCTAGGGCGACCAGTGCCATTAACCGCTCGAACAATGGTACTTTGGGTGATTGTTTGCGGGAGTTGGAAGTTTGAGAGGGCTGTAGTTTTGGTGTCACTGGCTATTCCTAATTAAGTAGACCGATCGAAATAAATGTAACTGGTAATAGCTGAAAAAAGGAAACAGCTTAAACTGGCTAATGGTCGCGATCGCGATCGGATTGCGGTCGAGCAAGCTAGTATTTATTTTAACCTCGGGAGAGTTGGGAAGTTTTGGATGGTTGATTTTACCGGGTTGGGTAAACTTTTATACTTGTAAAAGATTAAGGTCGATTCCAGCGGACAATAGCTTCGCTGCGCGTACTTGAGGGAAGCAGCAGCTCCGGTTAGTCTGGTTCTCTCTCGCAATAAAATTATATCTCAGGCAGAATCCTAAGTTTTTTTTCGGCGTTGCAGAGCCAACTGGGCTGGTAATAAATTACTATTTTTGTTTAATCTGCTGGCTGTTTGACCGCTAAATCAAATGTATTGCACCGATCGCAGTTTAAGGTTAGATTTGGACTTCGAGTTTGAGGTCAAACCCTCTTGAGGGTTATACTTGCTCAGGGGCTGTCTGGTGAGAGCGCCCCCGAGTGAGCGCGACGGTGGGTGCCACCTCCGTAAGGTTCGGGGTCTAGCCTCAACAAAAACCAGCTCGCGATCGGACTCTTGAATAAAATGACACCCTGAGTATAATTTTGTTCGCATTTTTTTAATATATGACATACTGCCTTAATCTCGATTGCCCAAAAGACAAGCGTCAGAACCCACCAGGCACAAAGTATTGTCTTAATTGTGGTTCAAAGCTGTTGCTAAAAGACCTTTATGCAGCAACTGAGCCGCTGCGCGACGGAGGATTTGGCAGGACTTTTAGAGCAGTAAATCATGGAAAATTTGAGGAATTGTGCGTTATCAAACAGTTGTCGCCGCCCCAGGAGTTTCAGCGGAAGCCCGCTCATTTTAAAAAGTATGTTCGACTGTTTGAACAAGAGGCAAGGCGGCTTTACGAACTGAAACACCCACAAATTCCTCAGCTAATTTCTTATTTTGAGGAAGATGGGCGCTTGTATTTGGTGCAAGAGTTTATTGATGGCAATAATTTAAAGGATGAGTTAGAAAAGTACGGTGCTTATAGCGAACTTAAAATTAGGGAACTGCTGTTAGATTTGTTGCCTTTGCTGAATTTTGTTCACGAGCGCAATGTAATTCACCGGGATATTAAGCCTGAGAATGTGATCCGCCGCAATCGCGATCGCAAGTTGGTGCTAATAGATTTTGGGGTTTCCAAACAGGTAGTAGCTGAGGCTCCGACCAAAACAGGAACTAAGTTGGGAACTCCCGGCTACGCAGCTCTAGAACAGCGGCACGGTAGGGCTGTTCCTGCTAGCGACCTTTACAGTTTGGGGGTGACTTGCATTCGCTTGCTGACTTCTGTTATGCCTTATTTGGATATCTACGGGGACATTCACGATGACCTTTACGACCCGCTCGAAGGTCGCTGGCTTTGGAGGGAGGCTTTGCCGAAAGGAACCAAGATTAGCGAGGATTTAGGTCAGATTTTGGATAAGTTGATTCAGGAATATGTTAAAGACCGCTACAAATCTGCTCTGGAAGTTTTTGAGATTTTAAAACCTGCTGCTGTTGTTGTCCCACCCGATTCTAAGTTGCAGCAAGCAACTGTTCTTAGTGCTTCTTTACCGACTCAACCTGTGACTCAGACTCCGCTAGTTTCTGTGAATTTAGAGTCGGAAAAAGGGATTGATTATTCTCAGTTGGAAAGGCTGCTGGCTGCTAAAAATTGGCGGGGTGCTGATGAGGAAACTTCTGTGAAAATGCTGGAAGTGATGGAGCAAGTTTCAAGGGGTTATTTGAGCGAGGAAGATATTAGAAAGTTTCCCGCTAAGGATTTGCAGACTATTGACCAACTTTGGGTGCGGCACAGTCACCGGAGGTTCGGTTTTTCTGTGCAAAAGGGTTTTTGGGTAAAGTCGGGGGGAAAGGCTGGTGTTTATGATGCTACAGTTTGGGAGAAGTTTGGCGATCGAGTGGGCTGGCGGGTTAACAATCAGTGGGTATACTATTCTGAACTGAATTTTACTTCTAAGGCAAAGCCTGGACATTTGCCGGGAGGGACTGTTTTTGGGTGGGAAGGTGGGGTTTTGTGCGGTGTTTTGGGTTTGGGTGGGATCTGGTTTTTGCTGTCGCGGCGAGATTTGTAGCAAGAAGGAAGTTCGCTGGCGGATTTTATAACGGATTTAACGGAGGGATTTGGAGGTGCCAGGGAAGAAAGTCCGAAAGGGAAGAAGGCGCTCAAGGCAAGAATTAGGGAATAATTGCAAAGGTGGCAATTATTTAAAGAGTTAACAGGTTTTTAATTCATTTCTTAATCAGGTGTCGCGTATTTGAATTGCATAATATTTCAATTAATGGCTCAAAAGCGTCAAATCCTCTTGGGTTCTCCGTTTCTTCCCCTCTACTCCGGACGTATCTACAGACGTTTTAGGTGGTAGCCGCTGATTACAGGTTGGGGATGGTCAGCGATATGTTATGTAGAAATTAGGTAGAAAAAAAGGAAAAATCAGATATAATCCAAAACCATTTTTTTTGTGATATGTTTTGAGAGAAGGGCAAGTTTACGAAGCTACAGACCAGTCCTTATCCGTAGAAAAGTATGAGGACGGGCTTTGGCTCCAATTTACCAAGGAGATTTCTCTACTATGTTGCAAGAAAAACGTCTGAAGCCGTGGACTGTAGTTCGATCGCTTCCGAATGTGGAAAAGGTGGTTGTGGGTCAGTTTCGCAGTTGGTCTGATGCAGACGGTCACTTAAAAATTCTCAAACGGATGGTTCCGGCTGACCGCTTGACTGTTGTGTTCGATCCCGTAGTTCCAGCGTAATGTCGCTACTAAATTGATAAGCGTGCGATCGCTCGCGCGAACTCAGCGATCGCCTCTTTTGTTACATAAAAATTTATATTAAAATTTATATTAAAAATTGCGATCGCGCGGGCGATCGCAACTAAAGTCCTTGTCCTTAACTGCGGCGAATTTCAGTAACTTGGTCGGCAACATCCAAAATTGCTGGCGGCATAGAAGGCCCAGTCAAAATAATATCCAAATCGTGCGGCTTGCTGTCAATCAATGCCAGCACTTCTGCTTCGGGAATCAAGCCTAAATTCACCGCTAAACTCAATTCGTCGAGAATAACTAAGGCGTAACTGCCGGAGAGCACCGCATTTTGAACGTACTGCCACAATTGTGCGATCGATCGCGTTTCCAGCTCATTTAAATCGGCCTTGTCAATGCAGCGGGGCAAATCGCACCGCACCCAATCTAAATTTTGCCCGAGCCGCACCGGATGTTGATGCCCTTGATTGATTCCCCCTTTGAGGAACTGCACCGCCAACACCGGAGATCCCTGTCCTGCAATTCTCAGGGCCCCAGCCATGACACTGGTAAAAAAGCAGCGGTGCGGGCCTGTAAAAACTTGCACCAGCCCTTGAACTGTGTAGGGCAAGCTGTGGGTTAAATTGAGTTTAGGGGTTTGTAACTGAGCAACCATAGGGCAATATTTAATTAGCAACTAAGTCTTGAGTGCAGCTTTGACCGAAGAGCGCGGCTGAAGCCTGCTTAACAATATATAGTGTACTTGGCCGATCGCAAATCCGATCGAACGCTAGATATACAAATTGTCAAAAGCTAGTGGCAGTGGGATGCGCAGTCGTTTGTTCGATTTTTTGAACTCAAGCACAGCACTTGCGCACAAATCGGCTTTTTTTACCAAAATACGGAACGGAGCGCGACATTTATACAGTTATAGGCCCAAAAACCAAGGTGATGAGAGTCTTGCAAAGTCCAGGACTGTCAAGAAAACGTACACACATCGCGTAAAATTTGAATGTCGCGGCACTAGGAGCAAGCACTGTGAGATTGGTGATTCTGGGAGGGCCTGGAGCGGGAAAGGGAACTCAGGCACAGCAATTGTGCAGCAATTTGAGCATTCCTTTAATTTCTGTGGGGGACATTCTGCGAGAAGCCATCGCATCTCAAACAGATTTGGGCAAGTTGGCCGCACCTTATGTGCAATCCGGGGAGCTAGTTCCCGATCCAACTATGATTCAATTCATTCGCCACCGACTGCTAATGTCGGATGTGACTAAGGGTTGGCTGTTGGATGGCTATCCGCGAACGGCTTTTCAAGCTGAGGAGTTGGATTTTTTGCTGGACGATTTGGCTCAGCAGCTAGATTGGGCGATTTGGTTGAAAGTGCCGATCGAGGTTTTGCTGAGGCGATCGAGCGATCGGGCGCGATCGGACGATCGTCCAGAAATTTTACAGCGCAGGCTCGATTTGTTCCACGAACGCACTATCCCGATCCTAGATTATTATCAGTATCGCAACAGGCTGTTAACTGTCAACGGCGATCGATCCCCCGAAAAAGTCCTGCAGGATATTCTCAACACAATCGAGGCTAATAGCAAATAGTCAGACCATTTTAGATTTTAGATTTTAGATTTTAGATTGAATGACTGCATATGTAACGAATCAAAGAAAGCTGGAATATTAATGCCCACTTCCCAATTTTTAATTCCCAATTACCCATTACGAATTACCTAAATATTATGTCTTTCCAGCGTCCCGACGGCCGACAACCCAATCAACTTCGTCCGATTAGTTTCGATCGAGAGTTTACCAAATTTGCTAGCGGTTCCGTACTCGCAAAAAGTGGCGATACTCAGGTACTTTGCAGCGTTACAATCAAGCCGGGAGTGCCGAGATTTCTGGAGAATACCGGACAAGGTTGGCTAACAGCGGAATACCGAATGTTGCCTGGTTCTACGCCGCAGCGACAAGAACGGGAATTTATGAAGTTATCGGGACGCACTCAAGAGATTCAGCGGTTGATTGGGCGCAGTTTGCGATCGTGCTTGGATATGCAACTATTGGGAGAACGCACAATACTTGTCGATGCCGATGTTTTGCAAGCTGACGCGGGGACTCGCACAACTTCAATTACTGGCGGGTTTGTGGCTGTGGCTGACGCTTTGAACAAGTTGGTGCAAAAAGGTGATTTGGTGCGATCGCCCGTTATTCGTCAAGTGGCGGCCGTGTCTGTCGGACTTTTGGAAGGAGAGCCGTTTTTAGATTTGAATTATATTGAAGATGTGGCGGCTGAAATTGATTGTAATGTGGTAATGAATGGAGATTTGAACATTATAGAAATTCAGGGAACTGCGGAAGCAGGAAGTTTTAGCCGCAGTCAGTTAAATCAAATTTTGGATGTGGCAGAAACAGGAATTCAGGAATTGTTGGAGGCTCAGCGCCAAGCTCTTTAACACGGAAATTATTTATTAGACATCGACCAAATAGCAAGTCTTGGCAGGCAGGATGCCTACCCGATAAGAGTTATTGGAGATGTTTATTCATCCCCAACGAACTCAGCCAAAATGCTGCGAATCTCATTAGGACTGATATCTTCTCGGTCGGATTTAGCATAAATGGTTAATAGAAGTACGCTAGTCGGTGACTCAACTTGATAGATCAGTCGATAACCAGCGCTTTTCCCTTTTTGGATATTGCTATTTCTGACTCTTACCTTTAATATGAAATAATTTTCACCCATTCCGGGGATGCGATCGCCAGTAAAATTCCCCCCTTGGAATTGTTCAATAATTGGCTGAGTATCTAACCTGACATTGCGATATTTTTTTGATAATTCACGCAAATTCCGTTTGTACTCAGGCGTTAAATCAATCTGTACGAAAGGCATTTCATTCGACATCTATTCCCTCCCACATTTCCGATAGGGGGATGCGTTGTCCGGCTTTTGCTTGCTGTAATGCTCTCCTGAGACTTGCTTTCACTTCTGCAATGGGAGTATCATCAGGATCGGTTTCGACTTCCTCTGTTACTTCGGCAAAAAGTACGATAACTCGCACGCGGCTGGGGGGGAAGTCTTCGATCGCGCGATCGAGAAATAATTGACCTTTCTCATCTATAGTTCCCAATACTTCAACAGCTTTCATCTGTTTCTCCTCAAGGTATTTTTTACCAATTATGTCATATTTTATCAGGGTTTAGCAAACTTGATATTTGAGTGCGATCGCTCTTTGAATTAAATTACTTTTGTTCCCTGTTTTATTTCTCAGTACCAATCCCTTCACAGACAGTGCGATCGCCCGACGAGATCGAATTCCCGAGTAAAACAGCAATCATTCATCATATTTAGCAATTTCTGAAAAAAGGGCTTGACAAAAATTCCTCAACGCGCTATGTATGGTAAATACCGCTTAAAGCGTCGATCGCAAGTTGATCACTTTGCCCTCCGAGTAGTGAAAGCTACGCAATTAATCCAGGGACGCGAACAGCCATTGCTTTCAACTCCCCAAACCTTTGATGCCGTCAGGCGATAAACTCATCACTCCAGAGAAGGCTAGTGAATACTACACCTCTCAAAAATCAAATGTTTGCACTCCGAGTACAAAACTCGACAGACATTTCTTTCAGAGTTCACGGCTTAGAACTCCCAGCAGACCACGGTTACGGGCTGTTTGCGGCGATTTGCGAACAGGTGCCGATTTTGCGGGCCGATCGCACAATTCGGCTGCTGACGGTGGCGGGACATCCAGACAAACACGGGAAAATCACCCTGAAGCGATCTCGCCCCGGGGATTTGTCGCGAATGCGGATCAGGGTGGCAGAGGAAAACGCGCACCATTTCTTTAAACTGGGCGGGCGGCAACTGTCTGTAGGCATCCACCAAATTGTGCTGGGAGTGCCGACAATATTGCCGTTAAAGCCCGCTGCTGACTTGTTTGCGCGGATTGTGGTGATTGCTGACTACCAACAGCCGGATACTTTTTTAGCGGCGGTGAACCGACAATTGCGATCGCTGGGAGTGCGATCGGGCAATGCGGAAATTCCCCTCAACAAATACGGCCAAATCGCCAGAAAAACTATCAAAGTTAAGGGCGATACCAAGGTAGGTTATTCGGTTAAAATTGCCGGACTTACTGATGAAGATTCTCTGTTGGTGCAGCACAACGGTATTGGCGGCAAAGGACACATGGGAGGCGGATTTTTTGTGCCGCACTGGGAGGGAAAATGAAGCCAGTGCATTTTCCTCGACTTTTTGCTAAATCTTTGCCCGCTGATTTTGGCGCTCGCCCCAAGCAAATTCGGGAAACTTACTTTTTGCCCGGACATACCGCAGCGGTATATCGATCGGCCGAAATCATTCTCAACCAATTGCTGCCGGCCATCCTCCATCAATTAGGTTTGGGCGATGAATGGGCTCCATTGCTGCTGAAAACAACTTTGATGGGATGCTACATTCACGATTGGGGGAAAGCTAACGAGCACTTTTTGGGATTGATGGCCACCGAATCAGCTTATTTAAAAAATGAATGTGAGTGGTTGCAAGAGATTAAGAAAAAACTGCCACTTAACGAAAAAAACCAAGTCGATCAGAGAATTCGGCACGAAATTTTGAGCGGTATTATGGTGCTGCAAGTTCCCGAATTCCGGCAGTGGCTGGAAAGTTGCGAAGATGTCGATTTGTTGGCGGCTGTTTGGGGGGCGATCGGACACCATCTTAAAGTTGACCCAAACCGTGAATTTGTCAAAACCAAAGAGTGCGGCAATGCCCCGCTTTATATATTTTCCCAGCATCAAGCAGCTTCTAAATCTGCGGAAAAGTCAGTCAAAAATGACTGGAGAGCGCTGCTCAAAATTGGCACGGGAAGCCAGTTAAAACTGCCGCCAGCACTGCCGCTCGCCAAAAAACGCAAGTGGACGCCAGAAGAACTGACGGCTGCTGTAGAGGCACTGACGGACGAATGCGAAGCCCTAGCAACAACGATTGAAAAAAATAGCGATCGCCAGCGGTTTATTGCCGCAGTCAAAGCTACTGTCGTTGCAGCAGATATTGCCGGTTCTGCGGTGCCGCAGATCGCAAATCCGCGGGAATGGCTGAGGCAAGTTTTGCAGCAAGTATTGAGCCCGGAAGAGATACAGCAAGTTATCGATTCCCGACTCAAGAAACAGCAGCCGCGGGGTTTTCAAAAGTCGGTTGCTGCCACTAAAACTCGAATTACTTTAGTGAAAGCTGGATGCGGAACGGGCAAAACTATTGCTGCTTATTTGTGGGCGTTGATTTGGGCGATCGACCGCAAGCTGTTTGTGCTGTATCCTACTACTGGGACTGCAACTCAGGGCTTTTTGGATTACGCGGCGCTGACGGAAGCGGAGACAGCATTAATGCACTCGCGATCGAATATCGACTTAGAGGTTTACGAAGCTTTAATCAATGAAAACAACGACCACACTGAAAATGAGGACAGACTCCAGAGTTTCAAAACTTGGACGGCCAAACTCATCACCGGCACGGTAGATTCAGTTTTGGGGTTAATGCAGAACAACCGCAAGCCGATTTATGCTTGGATTGCGATCGCCCGAGGTGCATTTGTTTTTGATGAAGTTCACGCTTACGACAGCAAATTGTTCAGCGCTTTGCTGAGATTTATCCAAACATTTAAAGGCGCGCCGATTTTGCTGATGAGTGCTAGTTTCACTCAGGAACAGTTGCAAAAGATTCGTGCTGTAGTGGCAGAATTGGGCGAAGAGATGACCGAGATTGCAGGCCCGAAAGATTTGGAAGATTTGCCGCGCTATCAATTTCAAGTAGTTGAAAAATCCACCGATGTCATGGTGGATGTCGCGGCTGCTTTAGCAGCAAAGCAGAAAGTTTTGTGGGTAAACAATTCTGTTAAAAGTTGCGTTGAGACTTACCATACTGTTTCCGGCGAGTTAGCGAAGTACCCAAATTTAGATTTTTTGCCTTTAGTTTACCACGCTAGATATCGGTACAAAGATCGGGTCGATCGCCACATTCAAGTCATGTCAGCTTTTTCAGCGGAAGAAACTAGGGGCGTGCTGGCTGTCACCAATCAAATTTGCGAAATGTCCCTCGATTTGAGTGCCGATTTGCTAATAACTCCAGTTGCGATGTTTGCGGCGCTGATTCAGCGATTGGGCAGGCTCAACCGCCAAGTTAAATTTGATGAATCTGGCAATTTGGTACTCGCATCGGGACGAATCTGCAAAGCTGTATTCTACCCGACTAGCATCCCGTATCCCTATAAACCAGAACAGGTAAAAGCCGGGAAAGATTTCGTTCTAGAACTTGCTGAATTGGGCGAGATTTCCCAGACTGATTTGATGAATGCTGCCTTGAAAATCACCGGTGAACCAATAGAAGAATATGACTCTGCATGGCTAGACGGATTGTGGTGCAGCCATTCTCAACCTTTGCGAGAAGGTGGCAATACTATTACTGCGATTTTAGCAGAAGATAGGAAAGAAATCAACCAGTTTGCCGAGAAGCGCATGGCCCAAAAAGGCATCAGCAAAAACAAGGCTTTATCCGAAGAAGCACAGCGCTGGGCTGTTCCCCTGCGGCTTCCCCGCCCTATTTCCCAACTCCAAGATTGGAAAAGATTTCAAAAGATATATCCGATCGCCCCAGCAGGCGCAGTGATTTACAATGAGGTAACGGGAGCTAGTGAACAGTACAAAAATTGAAATTGTTCTCAACTTGCACAGCCCGCATTATACGGATATGCACGCGGCGGGTTTGGCTGGTTTGTACATGACTTTAAAGCAATTAGAAAAGAAAGGCATTGCCTGCGATAAACTCAAATGGCAGCTTGACGAATACGAAGTTAAAGTCGCTATTGAAGGAAGTCATTTAGCAGCGATTCAGTGGTTGCTCGAACAGTCTTTTTTGCTAGATGACGGATTGATTGGCTTTGGGGGAATTGATTCTGAAAATCTGTCAATCGAGTCGAGAGTAGCGCTGCATCAAGGGCTGTTGAATACATTTTTGCAGCAAGGAATACTTTCTAAAAGCGACGGGGTAAAATCAAAAGCATTTGAGATTGAAGAGGGAAAGTTGCCGATAGTAGTAAGTTACAAATCGCTAACTGAATACAGCCATCAAAAGTTTGCGAAAAGTTTGTGCGATAACCGCACTGGCTTGCTGCTAGAAAAACCCGTTGCAGTAGCGGGCTGGCTGAATCCGGGCGCGACAGTCAAACACACTGCTTTCACCAGCAAAACTAGCATCGAACAAAGCGCTTTGGATGCTTTAGTGTTGCTTTACGCCCCGGTAGTTTGCTGTTATTTCAAAATTCGATCGTTCACAAAGGGAGAGAAAGCATCTGCCGCTTTGATTGTTCCCGAAATACTCAATCTCGCAGAGTTTGCTGAGATCAGAATGAGTTACGCCAAGCGCTGTCAAGCCTACAAAGGTCAAGCCTACAAAGATTTTCACGCTTCCGGGATTGGAGATGCAGCGCTGCGTTTTTTAGTTACTTACGAATCAGCAGTTAGCATTGCGAAAACCTACCGAGTCAATCGCTGTCGTGCTGTGATTTTTGGCAAAATGCCCTGGAACGAAAAGCAAAAATCTCCGACGGATAAGTATTCGGTAACTGCTACTGCAAAAATCTGCAAAGCCTACCAGCAAGCGCAAAATGCTTTCAAGGAAAAATATGTAGTTTACGGCGATTCTGGGAGTGCTATTGTTCCTAGCTTGGCTAAGGATTTAATTGCTGGTGCTTTGATTAAACATCTGCCTTGGTACGGCGAGTTGGCGGCGAAAATTACTAGCAAGGATTTGTTCGATCGCCTGTGTTATGAAAGTAAAGGATTTCGAGATATGGTAAAATATGCAGAATGGAAGGAAGCATCGCACGGGCGGTTTGTTGAGGCTTGTCACGATGCTTTGAGAGGGATTTACGCGCGTTCTTTTGAGTTGGGAATAGACGAAGCCAAGCGCCAAAAAGCCACCAGCGAAGAGCATGGGAAAGATTTAGGTAGAAAGCGGATTTCAGATGAGCGTGAAAAAGTGCGATCGAAAATGATTCGGTGCAAAAACTTGTCTGCATTTTGTTCTTTCATCACCGAATTCTGGTCGAAAGCAGCTTTGTCACGAGTTCAACAAGAACATCAAGCAGAATTGTGGAATTTAGTATTAGATGATTGGGAAATGGCAAGAAATTTAGTTTTGCTTTCCCTCGTCAGTTACAAACCTCGCGAATCTGCTGATTTGCCGCCTCAATTGCCGAGCAGCGATAGGAGTAAGGATGAAGATTTTGATGATAATGAGGATGAGGATGATGATGATGGTGACAGCGTGTCTTTGCCACAATCCCTTCGCAATTTACGTTAGGCGAAGGTGCGCGGTTTATGGGTGTCAACAAACACGGGCTTCCCCACTACGAACTTTCCCACAATCCGGCAGGGGTTTAAACCCCTGCCGAGAGAGCGAAAGTCGGTTGAAACCGACTGGGAGTTTGATGAAAATTGCGAGGGATTGCAGTCCTCTTGTAGAGGGCTCTTAAATTCATCTTTTAGAGGACTTTTAAGTTCATCAGCTTGAGCCCGCAGTCCGGCAGGGGTTTAAACCCCTGCCTCATAGCAAAAGTCGGTTGAAACCGACTATAAAATCTCATAAAAATTGCGAGGGATTGCAGTCCTCTTTTAGAGGACTTTAGCTATGAGACGGGGGTTTTTAACCCCTGTCGGAATGTCGTACTCCACCGCAAGTCTCTGAAAACCGACTAGAGAGTTGGCACAATTATTAACTTTAACTGAGGAGATACGATGACTTATCATTTGTTTGGCAACATTTTGACGAATTACGGCATTGCTGCTAACAATCGCGGCGAAAACCAAGGTAACGTGACAACTTTGCAGCGGTTGGCTTGGAAAAACTCGCTGCGTACTACTGTATCGGCTGAGGCGATTCGGTGGGCTATTCGCTATCAGTGGCAGTTTTTAGGTGAAGATGTGAACCGCCGGTGGGATGATGATAAGAATGATAATTATCGCGTTCAAGAAGGTGTTTTTAATCCCGAGATGTACATTGATGATGATGTTTTGGGTTACATGGAGGCGAAAGCTGCAACGGAAGATATCAATAATGATGGGGTTCCTGAATCGAGCGAAGAAACACCAACTGCTAAAAAAGGTAAGGGCAAAGCTAAACTCAAGCAAGGGGAAAGCATTGCTCGCCGGGGAGTGCTGGAAGTGACTCGGGCGATTTCTTTGACTGCGGATACTGGGGATTTATTTTTTGGCTCTACTAGCGGCAAAAAAAACCGGAAGTCTATTCATCAAACGGAGGCTCACGCTACTCGCTATCAGTACGGTTTTGCGATGACTCCGCACCGTTTGAAGGTTGCAAGTCGGATTGTTTCTGTTTTGGATGCTTTGGCTTCTTTGGGAGGTGTTGCGGGAAATCATGCTCGGTTTCTTTATGATTTTTCTCCTGAAAGTATGGTGCTGAGGTGGACTCATGATTTTGCGCCTCGGATTCTTTACTGTTTTGAAGAAAATCGGCAGGGTGAAGTGTCAATATCCGATCTGGTTCGCCGCATTGAGGCGGGAGATATTGAGCCGGATGAGGTTTGGATTGGAGGTGCAATTTCTGTGGAACCGGAGGTGGAAGAATTGGAACAATTGGGGGTGAAGGTGTTTCCGGGAATTAAGCAGGCGGTGAGGGATTTGCAGTCGGTGATTTTGTCGGATCTAAATAATGAGGAGGCTGCATGATTGGGTTGCGAATTGAGGTGCCTGTTGCTGGCTGGCGGCATTCCTATGCGCGGGAATATGGGGAAAGTTATCCGGTGCCGCCGCCGGCTACGGTGTACGGAATGTTGCTGTCGATGGTTGGGGAAATTAATCGCTATTCTCACTGTGGCTGCAAGATTGCGATCGCCCTTTTGTCGAAACCAAATCGCTCTACTGTGCTGCGGACTGTTCGCCGAGTTAAGATTGCGAGGGAGGAGTTTGCTAAGCCGAATGCGCGGCCGGATTTTCAAGAGTTGTTAACTAATATTGATTTGGGGATTTGGGTTGATGGCGGTGCCGATGTTGGGAAACCGAAGCTGTTGGAAAGGTTGCAAGAAGCTGTGGCGCACCCGGAGTCGGTGAGGAGGTTTGGAGGGTTGTCGCTTGGTGAAAGCAGGGATTTAATTAATTCTGTTGTGCTTTGGCGATCGGAGTTTGAATCTGATATTTGTGAGTGGTTGGTTGGCGATCGAAATGGGTATTTAGCGCTGCCTTGCTGGGTGGATCATGCGGGTTCTAAAAAAACTTGCCCTGGCCGGTATGTTTTGGCTGATGCTGGGGATTTGTCGCTGGCTGATGTGTTGGCTGGGGCTGATTGCTGGAGTTCGATCGTCCCCAAAGGTAGTTGCAAGTATCTCTGAGTGTTAGGGGTTTTTGGGTGGGGGTAATGTCTGGATTGTTTGTGGGGGTGGGTTTTGAGGTTGTTGAGGCGGGTGTTTGGGTGCTTGCAGGGTTTGAATGCTTTGGCTGGTGAGGGTTTGAGATGTGCGATCGATCTGCTTTGATGTTGGAAGGAGTTTTTAAGGGTTTAGTCGGGCAAGGTGCTTGCAAAAAGGGTTGGGAGGGTGTATTGTGGAAGGGGTTGGGCGATCGGACTGAAATTACCTTTGATGCCGTTAGGCGTTGATCACTTCTTGATACAGTGTCAACCTATCCCAATCCTAATGCTGAAATTACCTTTGATGCCGTTAGGCGTTGATCACATTTATCAACATTATGCTGGGATTATCAATAAGGTCTGAAATTACCTTTGATGCCGTTAGGCGTTGATCACTATCAAGACGATACAGTGTCAACCTATCCCAATCCCTGAAATTACCTTTGATGCCGTTAGGCGTTGATCACGCAAAACTCCGATTAGAAATCCAGACTGACGGACCTGAAATTACCTTTGATGCCGTTAGGCGTTGATCACGTATTGAATTTTGGGAAACCGGAATGCACCCATCCTTCTGAAATTACCTTTGATGCCGTTAGGCGTTGATCACGGTTTTCGGGTTCTCGGTCTTTTGTCCCGTATTCCGTCTGAAATTACCTTTGATGCCGTTAGGCGTTGATCACCAGGAAGTTCGATCGACAGCGAATCGTTATCCACTCTGAAATTACCTTTGATGCCGTTAGGCGTTGATCACCAAATAAGCTAGCAGCGGCGGACAACAGGAAAGCCACCTGAAATTACCTTTGATGCCGTTAGGCGTTGATCACTCGGCAAGACGTGGTGAAATTGGTTTGTTTGTTGTCCTGAAATTACCTTTGATGCCGTTAGGCGTTGATCACGGGAGAGTCTGGGAGTTCTTTTCTGGCTCCTCCCAGCTGAAATTACCTTTGATGCCGTTAGGCGTTGATCACTTTCCATGTTTAGTAATTGTTAATCGTAGTACGTCCTGAAATTACCTTTGATGCCGTTAGGCGTTGATCACGTTTTATATTTCAAAAAAGGCAGCGGAGCATGGATCTGAAATTACCTTTGATGCCGTTAGGCGTTGATCACCATCAATGTAAGTTTGGTAAGCGGCGAATCGCCAACTGAAATTACCTTTGATGCCGTTAGGCGTTGATCACAAATTGAATATGAAGGCTTGCTGCTAAACAAGTCCTGAAATTACCTTTGATGCCGTTAGGCGTTGATCACACAGAAAAGCCACCTGTCGCTATCGATTTAGAGACCTGAAATTACCTTTGATGCCGTTAGGCGTTGATCACCTACCTGGAATTTGCTTGTTACCAAATCCTATCTTTGTCAACTGAAATTACCTTTGATGCCGTTAGGCGTTGATCACTGCTGCTCGTTAGTTGTTATGAGTGAAAATTACTCTGAAATTACCTTTGATGCCGTTAGGCGTTGATCACTAATCTTCAGATTGAATCATGATAATCCTCCTGAAATTACCTTTGATGCCGTTAGGCGTTGATCACTAAGGTACAGACAAAGTTTCTAGCAGCCCATACCCAGCTGAAATTACCTTTGATGCCGTTAGGCGTTGATCACTTGACCACAATAGAGTTGAGATTGGAATTCTCAAACTGAAATTACCTTTGATGCCGTTAGGCGTTGATCACTCTACCTGATCGGCGTTGATCCGATTTTGCGGACTGCTGAAATTACCTTTGATGCCGTTAGGCGTTGATCACAGAGAATGGCCGCGGCATTGGCAGGAACCCTTTCCTGAAATTACCTTTGATGCCGTTAGGCGTTGATCACTTACGAGCGCTTCCACCGCCCGAACTTGTTCTTTTCCCCTGAAATTACCTTTGATGCCGTTAGGCGTTGATCACTCTGGTGGGTTTGTGGGGAAGGCAGCCGCTTCATCTGAAATTACCTTTGATGCCGTTAGGCGTTGATCACGAATCGATCCGCTCCTGCCTGGTTTGTAATTTCTACTGAAATTACCTTTGATGCCGTTAGGCGTTGATCACTGATAAAACTCGCCCTGCACTTCCCGAACCAGCCCCCTGAAATTACCTTTGATGCCGTTAGGCGTTGATCACTACCTGTTTGTGAGAAAGTAATCGCGTATTGGAAAACTGAAATTACCTTTGATGCCGTTAGGCGTTGATCACAGAGCTATCGCGTTGGCGGCAAACAAATTGGCTGGCTGAAATTACCTTTGATGCCGTTAGGCGTTGATCACACTACTGGTCAAAAAAATAATCTGTGGGGTAAGATTCTGAAATTACCTTTGATGCCGTTAGGCGTTGATCACATTTTAGCCATGATTGTCAATTCCTAATTGTTGACCTGAAATTACCTTTGATGCCGTTAGGCGTTGATCACATCCGAAAAGTTATCGGTTTGACACCATTTTCCCCCTGAAATTACCTTTGATGCCGTTAGGCGTTGATCACATTTGTCGCACTTTTGATCTTCAACCAGGCGATTTCTGAAATTACCTTTGATGCCGTTAGGCGTTGATCACTAGGTTGAACTAAGAAACATACGATCGCTCTCTCCAACTGAAATTACCTTTGATGCCGTTAGGCGTTGATCACTCCATAATGCGATTGCGCAGTGCATCAATTAAATACTGAAATTACCTTTGATGCCGTTAGGCGTTGATCACAAAAATGGGAGCTCCTCCAGCAATTGCAGCCACTATCCTGAAATTACCTTTGATGCCGTTAGGCGTTGATCACCTGTAAATTGGTTTGCAGCCAGTGGGCAAAGTTTCCTCTGAAATTACCTTTGATGCCGTTAGGCGTTGATCACGTGATAAAAGCGTAGCAACCGCTTTCTTTCTTAACTGAAATTACCTTTGATGCCGTTAGGCGTTGATCACTATTTAACGCACAATTAAATACAACGGCTTCACAACTGAAATTACCTTTGATGCCGTTAGGCGTTGATCACAATCTCGCACCGCAGTCGAACCCGTCACTGTGGCTCTGAAATTACCTTTGATGCCGTTAGGCGTTGATCACGGGTTGTTGTTTTAGCCATTTGTTCAACTTTTTCCCTGAAATTACCTTTGATGCCGTTAGGCGTTGATCACTTATTGTTCGTGGCTTCTACCCCTTTGTCAAAAGGCCTGAAATTACCTTTGATGCCGTTAGGCGTTGATCACAGTAATCCCATTAAATAGAAAAGTTTCCAAGAATCCTGAAATTACCTTTGATGCCGTTAGGCGTTGATCACGACTTTTAACATGAAATTGCTTGAAAATATAATGCCTGAAATTACCTTTGATGCCGTTAGGCGTTGATCACTGCTACACGCTAGCTCACAAATACACTACAACCATACTGAAATTACCTTTGATGCCGTTAGGCGTTGATCACAAACTTAGCCTTGCTTTCCTGAAGGGTTAATTTTGCTGAAATTACCTTTGATGCCGTTAGGCGTTGATCACACACGCCGCCAAGCGTACTGGAAGAAATACTAAACCCTGAAATTACCTTTGATGCCGTTAGGCGTTGATCACAGGAACGGGACACCAGCTAGGATTGCCAACAATGAAACTGAAATTACCTTTGATGCCGTTAGGCGTTGATCACTCTTGTACTTCGGTTTTGAGTAAGCCGAGATCGACCTGAAATTACCTTTGATGCCGTTAGGCGTTGATCACTAATAATAACTAGCAATTGATCGACTACTGGTTGTTACTGAAATTACCTTTGATGCCGTTAGGCGTTGATCACTGCTAATTCTTTTTCAGCTTCGTCAATTTGAGCGCTGAAATTACCTTTGATGCCGTTAGGCGTTGATCACATTCATCAAGCAGCAGCAGTGCTCAATAATCCTCACTGAAATTACCTTTGATGCCGTTAGGCGTTGATCACTTGACGAAGACGGCGAAGATTACGACCCCAATTTTCTGAAATTACCTTTGATGCGGTTAGGCGTTGATCACTAATTGGACTGCCACTATTTCGTTTGTTTACTGGCCTGAAATTACCTTTGATGCCGTTAGGCGTTGATCACCTTCACATTACGCTAAAAAAAGAAACTTTTCTAGAGCCTGAAATTACCTTTGATGCCGTTAGGCGTTGATCACAAAAAGATAATTTTCTTTATCTGGGCGACCATCCGCTGAAATTACCTTTGATGCCGTTAGGCGTTGATCACAAACGTTCCGCCACCGTTACGCCTGCTCCAAAAGGCTGAAATTACCTTTGATGCCGTTAGGCGTTGATCACATTACTAAAGACTTAGGAACTGAATCAGCACATCTCCTGAAATTACCTTTGATGCCGTTAGGCGTTGATCACCTAAATGAGGAAGCTCGGACTCAAATGCTTTCTCCTGAAATTACCTTTGATGCCGTTAGGCGTTGATCACAATTAGTTCCGATCGAATTTTTGATGGCTGGTTCAAACTGAAATTACCTTTGATGCCGTTAGGCGTTGATCACAATTTGGCGGCGTGGCTGTCTTTCCACTGTCGGCGCTGAAATTACCTTTGATGCCGTTAGGCGTTGATCACCAACTGCAAATAGTTATTACAACAACTCTGTAGCTCCCTGAAATTACCTTTGATGCCGTTAGGCGTCGATCACAAAAATGCGGTAAATTTTGATGAGTGCAAAGAGTCTGAAATTACCTTTGATGCCGTTAGGCGTCGATCGCTTTACTACTCGCTGCCCAACGGCGGCATTGTAGCGATGAAATTACCTTTGATGCCGTTAGGCGTCGATCGCTTCTAATAGAACAACCTCAAGAATTCAATCCTCTGAAATTACCTTTGATGCCGTTAGGCGTCGATCGCAATCCAAAAAACATTGCGGGTTGGATCGTAGCCCACACTGAAATTACCTTTGATGCCCTTGTCGATCGCACTGCTAAACGTGCGATCCATCAACCGAAGCTCAAACTACCTCAGATGCCGTTAGGCGTGTCCCCACAAAACCTTACGGATATCCCATGGAAACACCAAACAATCACTACCCAGTAGAACACGAAACAATTCGCGTCAGCGCCCTGCACGCCCTCGCCTACTGTCCCCGGCTTTTCTACCTCGAAGAAGTCGAAGAACTTTACACTCAAAATGCAGAGGTTTTTGCCGGCCGCCGACTCCACGTAGAAATAGAAAAACAAGAAGAAGAAGAATGGGAAGAACTCTTCCTCGAAAGCCAAGAACTAGGCTTGCGAGGCCGAGTTGACGCCCTCCGCACCCGCGACGGACACACAATCCCCTACGAGCACAAACGCGGCCGCTGCCGCCGGGACGATCGCAAACAACCCCAAGCCTGGGAAAGCGATCGCCTGCAAGTCCTCGCCTACGCCTGCCTCCTCGAATCCGCCAAAGGCATCACCATTCCAGAAGGCAGAATTCGCTACCACGCCGACAACGTACTCGTTCGCGTGCCCCTCGACGACTGTGCCCGCGCCGATGTTCGCGCCGCCGTCGAAAAAGCCCGATCGCTCAAACAGTCAACCCAACGCCCCCCAGTCACCGACAACGAAAACCTCTGCACCCGCTGTTCCCTCGCCCCAGTCTGCCTCCCAGAAGAAGCCAGACTCGATCGCGATCCCCAATGGCAGCCAACTCGCCTATTTCCCGCAGACGACGATCGCCAAATCGTACACGTTCTCGAACCCGGAACCACAGTCGGCCGCACCGGAGAACAAATCAAAATTTCCCGCCGCAATCAACCCGTAGAAACCATTCCCAGCCAGCAAATCGGGCAATTAGTCCTCCACAGCTTCTCCCAAATTTCCACCCAAGCTTTGCACTTTTGCGCCGACTCCGGCATCGGAGTGCATTTTATCTCCGGCGGCGGCCGCTACATCGGCAGTTTCGACAGCAGACAAGGCAGCATTCAGCGCCGGATTTGTCAATATGCCGCCCTCACCAATCCCGATCGCTGTTTGGAATTAGCTCGCAAATTAGTAATTTGCCGCGCCCAAGGACAGCGCAAATTCTTGATGCGGGGCTGTCGCGGAATTAAGGAAGGTTCCGAGGAATTGAAACGGGCGATCGCCCAAATGCAAATTATCCTCAAACAAGTTCCCAAAGCTCAATCTTTAGCATCGCTGCTGGGATTTGAAGGCAACTTAGCCGCCCTTTATTTCGGCGCTTTGCCCTATTTAATCCGTCCCGGTGCGCCCCCAGAAATGCAATTTTTCGATCGCAACCGCCGCCCCCCAAAAGACCGATTCAATGCTTTAATCAGCTTCGGCTACGCATTGCTGCTCAAAGATATCACGAACGCCATCTTAACAGTCGGATTAGAGCCAGCATTGGGCTTTTACCACCAGCCGCGCTCTCAAGCAGCACCTTTAGCCCTAGATTTGATCGAAATCTTCAGAGTGCCGATCGTTGACATGACTGTTATCGCCTCCATCAACCGCAACCAGTGGGAAGTACAAGCAGATTTCGACATTCGGGGCGATCGAGTTTGGTTGAGCTCCTCCGGCTGCCGCAAACTGATCGGTTTGTACGAATCCCGCAAACAAGAAACTTGGAAGCATCCAGTCACAAATTATTCCCTCACCTACCGCCGCTTGTTTGAATTAGAAGTTCGCCTGCTGGAAAAAGAATGGTCGGGAGAAAGCGGTTTATTCGGTCAATTAATCCTGCGCTGAGGTGATACAATGGCAGAAGCAAAAAACTGGTATCTAGTTTGCTACGACATTCGCAGCCCCCAGCGCTGGCGCCAAGCTTACAAATTACTTCAAGGCTGCGGCGAGAGAATCCAATATTCGATTTTTCGGTGTTGGCTGAGCGCGCGCGATCGCGAAAAATTGAGATGGGAATTAGAGAAAGTATTAGCAGCAGAAGATGATTTGCTGCTAATCCGTTTGTCTCCTAATTGTGCCGAAACAATTCCCACCTACAACCGCCCCAATTCCTGGCCCGCAAACACCGAAACCTACCGAATTGTCTGAACTACAGGTTTGTAGTTGCACGGTTGACACCGCCAGCCCGATCGCAACTGCAAACCCAATTTCATCTACCATAAAATACTGAAATAATTAAACTACTTTACAAAAATTGCCTGGGGGCGATCGGAATCTCAACCATCAACTCCATACCCGATCTTTGAGTTATCCTATAAACAGACTTCATTCCCCGATCGCATTATGGTTGCTTTACCCGATCGCCCATTGATGAGCGCAGAAGAATACCTGACTTGGGAACCCACCCAAGAGGAACGCTACGAGTATTGGGATGGCGAAGTCGTCGCTATGACAGGCGGAACCCGCAATCACAATCGGATTTGCGTTAACTTCTTCAAGCTATTAGACGATCGCCTTAATCTCCCCTACGAGATTTACATCTTAAGTGTGAAACTACGGGGAGAACTAGGGCAAAATTATTTTTATCCTGATGTTATGGTAACTTGTGACGATCGCGATAACGATCCGCAATTGGTGCAATTTCCTTCCTTGATTGTCGAAGTTTTATCACCTTCAACTGAAGCTTTGGATCGCGGCGCAAAATTTGCTAAATACCGCCAATTTTCAACGCTGCAAGAGTACGTCTTGGTGCAAGTCGAACAGCCCGGAGTAGAGCTGTTTCGGCGCAGCGAACAAGGGCTGTGGGTGCTCTCGGAGTATAATTTAGGCGATTCCTTGCTACTTGAATCGGTGAATGTGGAAATTGCGATCGGCGATTTATACCGCCAAGTACAATTTTCTTAGTCTCGCGTTGCGCGGACGAAAGTTTGACAAGAAGCCAATTCCATTCGCCCTTTTTCTTTATTTCCTTACAAAACTTGCCTGGGGGCGATCGGAATTTCAATAATAAACTCGCTCCCCTCTCCAGGTGCAGAAACACAAGTCAACTTTCCGCCGTGAGAACTAACCACAATCGAGTGAGAAATAGACAATCCCAAACCAGTTCCCGAACCTACAGGCTTAGTTGTAAAAAACGGATCGAATATCTTGTGCAGCACCTCAGTAATCATCCCCGGGCCGCTGTCAGCAATTCTAATTATCGCAGAATTCCTGTCTGTCACCTCCGTAGAAATTGTAATAGCCGGCTGTTTCTGAGAGCTTTCCGGGCAATCTCTGGCCAAGAGGAGCGCATCGATCGCATTTGTCAAAATATTCATAAATACCTGATTCAACTGCGACGCATAACAAGTAATTAGCGGTAGCTTGCTGTACTTTTTAATCACCTCAATCCCCAAACGGCCGCCCTCTTTTCTCAGGCGCGGTTGCAGCAGCATCACCGTACTGTCGATGCCTTCATGGATATCAACCGACTTCATTTGCGCTTCGTCGAGGCGCGAGAAATTCCGCAAGCTCAGCACAATATCCCGGATTCTTTCAGCTCCAACTTTCATTGAATCCAGCAGCTTTTGCAAATCTTCGCTCAAAAATTCCAGTTCAATTGTTTCTATTTCCTCTAGGATTTCATCAGCAGGTTCGGGATAGTGCTGCTGGTAAAGCTCAATCAATTTCAGCAAGTCTTTAACGTATTCGCTAGCCGGATTTAGATTGCCGTAGATGAAACTTACAGGATTATTAATTTCGTGAGCTACACCAGCCACCATTTGCCCCAAACTAGACATTTTTTCAGTTTGAATTAATTGAGCTTGAGTGAGTTTCAGCTCGCGCAAAGTTTGTTCTAAACGCTCGTTTTTCTCATTTAACTCCTGCGTCCGCTCTTGCACTTTCTGCTCCACCGAATTGTAAAGCAGAGCATTTTCCAAAGAAATAGCAACTTGGGAAGAAAGCAGCCTTAAAACTTCCAATCTGTGGGCAGTAAACGCCCCGAGCGTTAAATTGTTTTCTAAATAAAGAATCCCAATTAGTTTACCTTGATTGATAATTGGCGTACACAAAAGAGATTTGAGCTGGTGTTTGGCGACGTAAGGATCGGCAGTAAATCGCCCCTCAGCCACCGCATTGCTCAACACCAAGTCCGAGCGAGTCCTTTCCACATAATTAATCACGGTAACAGGCAAATCCTGACATTCTTCAACAGGCGTAAATTGCAGCACCGCTACATCTTCAGCAACTACTGACGCTTTAGCGGAAATTAACAGTTTTCCATCTCTAACCAAAATTAAAAAACCGGATTGTGCACCCGCGTTTTCCAGCGATATCCTCATCAAAGAAGCCAGCAACTTGTCTAGGACAATTTCGCTGGAAATCGCCAGAGATGCTTTCATTACAGTTGCTAAATCCAGCACTCTCGCATCGCTGCCAGTAGAAGTATGAATAGTTGTTGTAGTTTGATTGTTGTTAAAACTTCCGTTGAGCGGCGTCATTTCCCGCAACTGCGGATACTTCTGTTCTAAATCTTCTACTTTGCGGACTGCACCCCAGCGCAAGTAGCACGAGTGAGCTTCGCGCAAGTGGATTTTGGCATATTGATACTTGCCTTTACTCAACCAAAACTTAGCTGCTAGTTCATTAGCCAGCGCTTCATTTTGGACAAACTCATTGTCTTGGGCTAAACTTATAGAGAAATCGTACAGCTCTACAGCTTCTGAATCTCTCTTGCAAATTCTCGCTATTTCTGCTTGTACTAAAAGGTACTTATGCAGAAAATTTTCGGCACAGTTGTCTGCCCAAATTTTCATCTGTTTTTGGTTGGCTTCTAACTTTTCCAAGTATTGCTTTTGCTTGTCTTCGGAAACATTTGGGAAAACGGCGGCTAAAACTAGAGAAAAGAAAAAATTCCATTCGGTAGCTGGTATCGCTCCGGTAATAAAAGATAGCTGTTTTTCTACTTCCAAAGCTAGTTGTAGCGCTTCATTGAAGTTGCCATACCAGTACATTACCTGGCATTTCCGAATCTGATAAAGGCAGAGAGAGTACAAATTTTGATGAGCTTTACAGTTGTGCACGTATTCAGCTTCGCTGATATCTTCGCTTTCAAATACAAACTTTTCAGGAGTTAGTTTGCTCAAGTTGCGGAGGATTAACTCTGCCCCTAATAATATATCGGTTACGAGCTGATTTTTGGTTTTTTGGCTGAACTGCAAATATCTGCTCGTGTCGGCCAGAATTTGCGAGATTTCTTTACCTTGAAAAAATGAGTTAGCTATGCGGTTGGACAGGATATAACCGGCATACTCTAAATCTCCTGATTCTAAAGCTGCTTGATATCCTTCATTGCTGATCGCGTGGGAATCTTTGATGTGGTTGAACCAGTAATAAAAAATACTGACCAGGGATGAACAAGCTCTGCACTTCAAGCCGATATTGCCAGATTTTTCGCTGAGATTCAGCGAGAGCAAGCCGAATTGATACGCAGCTTTGTAATCTCCCGAAACTGCGTTTAAGAACATACCGTAGCCAGCATAGCAAAGAGAGGCTTCGGGTACTAAACCGTATTGTAGAGAAAGATTGACTCCTTTTAAAACGCTGACTTTCCACAAGTCGGGATTTTTGAGGTACGCCGATGTGAGCAAGTTTGTAATTAATTTGACTGCAACTTTTTTGTCGGGGACAGTCATTTCGGGAGCGTCAATCAGCGAAGCTATTTCTCTACCTGCTAGAAATTTTGTGGCTGCTGCAAATTCTTCGGATATGACTTTTTGCAGCCCGTCTAGCGGCAAGTCAATTCCCAGCAAGTTCAAAGCTTTGATTCCGGCTTTAACTGCTTCCTCGTACTTGGCCCGGAGGGTGTACTGCACGATCAGCAGGTTGTAAATTTCTACCTTTTCTAAGGGCGATCGCGCTTTTTGCAAAGTTATGTTAATAAATTCTTCGGATTTCTCGAAATAGCCGTTGAGATACTCAACATTTGCCCGCTCCATGTGCAAGGCAAAGGCTAAATCGTAGTGGGCATCCCAAATATCGGCGCTCAAACCGTCCATACCTGCGGTCAAATACTGCAAGGCAGCAACATAAGCTGTGGCATCTTTGGCTCTGCGGGCGGCGTCTAAATTCAGCGTTGCCAGTTCAATTAATTCTCGCTCGTCTCGAATTAGCGATCGAGCTACATTCAAGTGATCGACTAATTCAAAGATTCTGTCAGCGCGATATTCAGCGGGAGTGTTTTCGAGGATTTGCCTGCCGATTTTCAGGTGAACTGCCTTTTTTTGCGAGTCGTCGATCAGAGCGTAAGCTGCTTGCTGTACGCGATCGTGCAAAAATTTATAATTGAGAATTAACAGCGGAAACAGCACGTAATCTAATGACTTGCTTTCCAATTCCGAAGTTGGCAGAATCAGTCCCGACTTGATCGCAGGCAACAGGTGAGAAAAAGTTTCCGACGCTTCTTTTTCATTAATTAAAGAAAGAGTATTCAAGTCAAATTCGTTGCCCAAACAAGCCACTAAACGCAAAACTTGCTGCGTAGAACTTGGCAGTTTTCTCAATTTTTGTACCATCAAATCTACTACATTGTCAGTGATAGCGCACTGCTCAATTTGAGTCATATCCCAATGCCAGCCGCCCTTGTTCCCCGACTGTGGCGGATGAAAAACTAGCAAGTTTTCCTGATATAATGTTTGTAGAAATTGATTAACAAAAAAAGGATTGCCGTCTGTTTTGCTGACAACCAGTTCAGCTAAGGGTTTGACAGATTCGCGATCGCTGTGCAAAGTCTCGGCAATCAAATGAGTGATGTTTTCCACCCCCAGGGGCGACAAAGCAATCTGATTAATGATGGCTTCCTGATTTCGCAGCGTCTCCACAGTCATCATTAAAGGATGAGTGGGACTGACTTCATTATCCCGATAAGCGCCAATTAAAAACAGATATTGAGTAGCTTCATCTGTCATCATCAACTCGATCAGCTTGAGAGTTGCAGAATCTGCCCACTGCAAATCGTCGAGAAAAATCACCAGCGGATGTTCGGGCTGGCAAAATACGCGAATGAAATTTTGAAAGACTAAATTAAAGCGGTTGAGAGATTCCGTCGGCCCCAATTCAGCTACAGGAGACTGAGCTCCGACAATTAGTTCTACTTCGGGAATTACATCAATAATAATTTGCCCGTTTTGACCGAAAGAATTGCGGAGTTTTTCGCGCCAAACTGCTAATTGAGATTCGCTTTCAGTTAACAGTTGCCGCACCAATTCCGAAAAAGCGCTGACAACGGCTGAGTAAGGAATTGTCCGCTTGTACTGGTCAAATTTTCCCCAAATAAAATAGCCGCGCCTGCGGGTAATAGGTTTGTCTAAAATCTTCACCATTGCAGATTTGCCAATGCCGGAATAACCAGCAATCAGCATCATCTCGCTGCGAGATTTATGCTGTCCTCTCGCGAGCACTGACAGGGAACTTGCTTTGGGCAATTTGCTCTCTTTTTTGATTACAGAAATTTGGGACTGTTCGATGCGGTAGGCTCGATTATTTGTTGCTGCTACCCGTTCAAATGCCGCTAAAAGAGTTTCAACTTCTCGCTGTCTGCCGTAAAGTTTTTGAGGGATTTGAAATTTGTCGGAAATATCTTGGCTGCCGAGAGCAAACTCGGAAATCACCCCAGATGTTTGCAACTGAAACAGACAGGATTCCAAATCTGCTTTCAGTCCCCAAGCACTTTGATAGCGATCCTCAGCCGCTTTTGCTAGCAATTTCATCACAATGTCTGAAATAGCTTGAGGAATTTCTGGTGCAATTTCAGCGAGAGGTACTGGCTGTCTGGCGATGTGACAGTGAACTAACTCCATGGGATCGGTAGTGGTAAAAGGGAGCTGTCCTGCCAGGACTTCATAGAAGGTGACGCCGAGGGAATAAAAGTCCGTGCGGTAATCGATTACCCGGTTCATTCTGCCGGTTTGTTCCGGCGACATATAGGCTAAAGTGCCTTCTAAAAAATTGGGATTTTTATTCGGAACGTTTTCCTGGTTTGATGCAGTTGAGATGCTAAAGTCTATGAGTTTAACTTGTCCTGTAGCTGGATTAAAAACTATATTAGAGGGGTTTATATCTTTGTGAATTACATTTCGGGCGTGAATTTCTCCCAAAGTTTCAGCAACTTTGATGGCTGTCGTCAAAAATCCTAAACTGGTGAATTTTTGGGTTGCCATAAATATTTTCAAAGATTCGCCACCAAAATCTTCTAAAATCATTGCCAGACTATTTCTCACCTGCTGCAACTTGTATACTTTAACAACTCCGTCGAGCAGGTTTAAGTTGGCAGTAATGTCATATTCGCGTTTGTATCTATTCAGTTCTTCGGGAGTCGGATAGTCTTCTTTGATAATTTTGATAATAACAGGTTGATTGTCCTGCTCGTTGCGGCCGCGGTAAACCAGGGAAGTGCTGCTTTCATAAATGAGAGCGAGAACTGCAACGCCGGGAATTGCCATCATAGTTGGGTTCTCTCAAATTAGGTGTGCTTGGTCAATGTTACAGGACTTACGCGCGGCGGGCTAGAAACCCGGTTTCTTTGTTGCTAGTCGTTGACAAACCCAAGATTTTTTTGTACAAACCGGGTTTTTTTTCGTAAATCCTATGTTATTCTTCATTATCACTCAAGAGCTATGTTTTGGGATGTGTGGGAAGACAGGCCGTATCCAGCAAAGAGCTGCTGCTGACTTGCAGCGTGCTGGGCTTTCCTCACCTCAGCAGTTAGGTAAACCAAAGCACAAATACAGGATTTGTGCAAGGATTTACTTGCAGCGCCGCCCAAAGACGGATAGAAGTTTCCGACTCCTGCGGTGGAGAGATCAAAATTTTAGACTTCTGTTCGGGCTCGGGTGATTCACGGCGCTGCAAGTAAATCGAAAAATGGAAAATGGAAAAGGGAAAATGGAAAATCGACTGATGCTCGATCGCTCCTGACTGCTAAATCATCTCAGTTTCCAAGCACTTGCTTGATTTTAGCCGATCGCCACCACATCCGGTTAAAAAACGCAAGTGCTGAAAGATTTATGTTTTCCGGCTCGAAGCCGCCAATTGCGGGTGCTAAAAAAAACGGGCGGTGCAAGTCTTAACTGCAATTCGCGGCCCCGGCGCAGAAGGAAGCAAGAGCAGTTTCAAAAAAGAATGCAACTGTCGGGCCGTGCTCCAAACCTGCTAGCTCAGTAAATCATCCCCAATCTCAAATCGAAAAATGGAAAATCGAAAATGGTATAAGTGTTGCTTCGGGAGCCGGAATTTTCCTCAATTGTGTCTGTTCGGGCCGATGGATTAACAATTCTAACTGACGGTTAGAGCCGACTAAGTTTGACAAAAAATTCAGAATTATTGCAGCTTGTCTGGTGCGTCGCAGCGCACCCGACATTAATCAAATTTGCCTTAGTCTTAACAAATTGTGACAATAAAATTATAATTGTGATGCTGACAAGACTTACGCAGCGGCGACCAAAGAAACCGGATTTTTTAACTGTGTTTTAGGACTGACTAGAAGTATTTTGCTAAAAAACCTAGTTTTTGCGCAACTGCAAGCTGAGGAAGATGCTTTCAGGCGAACCCTAGGGTGATTCCGGCTCGGGATAGCTACCCTTTGGGAACGCGAGAGCGAACGCCGCCCGTACTTGCCTAAGTATACAAGAAAATGTGAGGAAAGATTAAGAATTATTGCCATCAAACCAAGGTGAAGTTATTTGAATTGCGAGTCAAATCCCAAGCAGCAAAAGCGTTTGAGCATTTTTAAATTCTGTAAATCTTCAGAAAGTTACTATTTCTAAAGGATTCATCCGGTGAGAAAATCTCAAACAACCTTAAAATTTAGCAGTAATCGCCCGATCGGGCAAATCTCAACCAGCACCAGGAAAAATACCTATGAAATTGGCTTATTGGATGTACGCAGGCCCAGCCCACATCGGCACTTTGCGCGTTGCGAGTTCCTTCAAAAACGTCCACGCAATCATGCACGCACCGATTGGAGACGACTATTTTAACGTCATGCGCTCCATGCTGGAGAGGGAACGGGACTTCACCCCGGTAACTACCAGCGTCGTTGACAGACACGTACTGGCGCGGGGATCGCAGGAACGGGTGGTGGACAATATCACCCGCAAAGACAGAGAAGAACACCCTGATTTAATTGTACTCACCCCGACTTGCACCTCTAGCATTCTGCAAGAAGACTTGGAAAACTTTGTTAACCGAGCTCAGTTGGATGCGAAAGGCGATGTCATGCTGGCGGATGTCAACCATTACCGGGTCAACGAACTGCAAGCTGCCGATCGCACTTTAGATCAAATCGTCCAATTTTACATTAACAAAGCCCGCAAAAAAGGCGATTTAGAAGGTAAAAGCGAAAAACCATCGGTGAATATCATCGGTATGTCTACGCTGGGTTTCCACAACCAACACGACTGCACCGAGTTGAAGCGTTTGATGGCAGATTTGGGAATTGAAGTCAACGAAGTTATTCCCGAAGGTGCTTGTGTTCATAACTTGAAAAGATTGCCGCGCGCTTGGTTTAACTTGGTTCCTTATCGGGAATTGGGGATGATGACGGCGAGTTATTTGGAGCAAGAATTCGGCACTCCTTGCGTGGATATTACGCCGATGGGTGTGGTGGAAACTGCGCGCTGCATCCGCAAGATTCAACAAGTTCTGAATGCTCAAGGTGCGGATGTTAATTATGAAGAGTTTATTGACCGACAAACGCGGTTTGTGTCTCAGGCTGCTTGGTTCTCAAGGTCGATCGACTGCCAAAACTTAACAGGCAAAAAAGCCGTTGTATTTGGCGACAACACGCACGCTGCGGCGATGACGAAGATTTTGGCTCGCGAGATGGGAATCCACGTTGTGTGGGCTGGAACCTACTGCAAACACGATGCTGATTGGTTCCGGGAACAGGTTAGCGAGTATTGCGATGAGGTGCTCGTCACCGACGATCACGGGCAAATTGGGGATGCGATCGCCAAAGCCGAACCTTCCGCGATTTTCGGCACGCAAATGGAACGCCACGTGGGTAAAAGGCTTGATATTCCGTGCGGTGTGATTGCTGCGCCGATTCACGTGCAAAATTTCCCGATCGGCTACAAGCCATTTTTGGGTTATGAAGGCACGAATCAGTGCGTAGATTTGGTGTACAATTCCTTTACTTTGGGAATGGAAGATCACTTGCTGGAAATCTTCGGCGGCCACGATACTAAGGAAGTGATTACCAAGGGTATTTCGGCTGATTCTGATATGAATTGGACGAAGGACGGACAAGCTGAGTTGAATAAAATCCCCGGTTTTGTGCGGGGTAAGGTGAAGCGGAATACTGAGAAATTCGCGCGCGATCGGGGGATTGATAAGATTACCGTTGAGGTGCTGTACGCAGCGAAGGAATCTGTCGGCGCGTAGTTTGGATTGCGGTAAGGGCATCTCTTGTGGATGCCCTTGCTTATCTAGAAAATTTCAGATAAAATGACGCAGGATAGTAATCTACTTTGGAGTGGCTATTCATTCAATAATGTTCCTATCCGCATCACTAGACAAAGGTGGGAGCATATATTGCAACAACACCCTGAGATGCAAGATCAATACGATCGGGTTTTAGAAACTTTAGAGAACCCGGATTTAATTCAAATTGATGACGTTACAGGTGGGTTACTTGCCCTGCGCTTCTATTCCTTGATTCCCGAAAGTAGGAGATTTGTGATAGTAGTGTATCTAGAAATAAGTAACTATGATGGATTTATCACAACAGCTTACCTAAGAAAACAGCCATCATCAAATAAACGAATTATATGGATAAAACAGTAAAAATTCTCGAAGATTCCCCAACTATTACAGGTTTCTACGATAAAGAAGCGGATGTTCTGTATATCTCTCTGGGAGAACCGCGTGAGGGTGTAGCTGTGGACATTAGCGATGGTGCGATCGCCCGTTATAATGAGGATAGTGAAACAATTGTCGGCATTACTTTAATTGGATTGCGACAGCGGGTTTTGAAGGAGTTGAATCACAAACTGCACGTAGCACCTCATCCAAATGGGTGGGCGGTGACTGAGGAAAATGTAGAGTCAAGTCAAAAGGTATTTCCGACTCAGGAAGCAGCCTTTAAATATGCAGTGGGTTCTGCAAAAGCTCAATGGCTTGATGTGGTAATTCACGGTGAAAATGGAGAAGTTCAGGAAACGATCAATCCAGCGATAGATGCGCTGTTGCAGGGTAGAAGCGAGCGCCCCGAATCTGACGGAGAGAAGCGCGAATGTTTGGGAAGTGTTTAGATTTAGGGCAATAGATATCTGTTACACAATGGAGAATAGATCGGCTTATTTAGCTGTTGTATTCTGTGATGCTCGTAAATTCTTTCAATGCTGCATCAAGCCAGTGTTCGTACCACTGAAAAAAGGTAAAGTGCTTTGGGAGATCGGCACGCGGTTCTTGCTCGGAATCGTGAAGGTGAACGGCATAGCCGAAAGGACAATAGGATGGAGAATTGCTTCCCCAAATCCAAATTTGTCCGCGATACTTACCGTTGAGAACCAACCCCCCATAAATATCGCAACCGTAATCTGTTAAGATCAGGAAACCACCTTCAGGGATTTTTTCCCATTCATCAGCAAACTTCTTGTAAGCTTCCCATTCCTGTTCTCGATCGAGTTTTGAAGTGTCAATCGATCCTAGACCTAAAAATGGTTCAACGAGGGGAAAAGGCTCTTTTAGATGCGGCGTTATATTCGTCTCGGGGAGCTTCCACATCCCATAACCGGGGCCTGCCGGGCCTTCTCCAATTTCGCGGAGAAATAATCGGTATTCTTCTGGGAGTTTTACCTCAGCACGAGCTTCCCAGTTGGCGATCACTTCTTCGGACAAGGGAGGGGAAAGCTGGTATTTGTGCATATTAGCGCCTGTCTCCCACAACTTGGTGTCGCGCTCTCGGAGTTGTGTCAACTTTTCCTTAATTCGTTCGATCGCGCCCATAACAAACTTCTATCTTGCCTGCTAGCTATTTACTAAGCCACTCATTCTAATCTCACACATTCATCCATAATAACATAATTATCTTGAATAAACTTCCCGATTCTTTCTTCGCGCCTATCGGGAATAATTGTATCCCAATTAATCAGTTCTTGATTTTTTATTGATGATGCTTTGACGACTAAGACTCCACCAACATAATGAACGTCGCACTCTTCATCGATATTTGCTGGTTGACTGTTTCCAGTTTCATCCGGCGGCGAAGCTGATTCTTGCTGTCTCCGCTGCCCTAACAGGAAGTCAGCAAAGTTGAGGATTTCTTGCAGTTCGATTTTAGAGAAATTTTTCAGTTTGTCAACAATTTTTTCTGTGAGAGGTATCACGGCTATTTTTTCCTTGCTTAACACTGACCGCTAGATTCAGTTTAACACGAACTAGGAGCGTGAAGCGAAGCTATCCCGAGCGTGAATCGCCCTCACACCTCATTCTGATTATTCTCTTTTTCAATTTCTTCAAAATTAACTTGTTCGTAAACATCAGATAGAGGAACCTCTACCTCGAATGAATTAAACACTAATGCGGTATCTTCCTCATCATACTCAGAATACAACCATCTTTTGTTCTCGGTTTTAGAATACTGCTCGACCTTAATTTTTGTTTGGTCAATCAGAATGTATTCTCGAAAACTAGGAATAGTTTTGTAAAATGTAAACTTGTCACCGAGATCGTAATTTTTAGTAGACTTTGATAAAACTTCCACAATCACTTGAGGGTTAGTAATCATGTCTGTGCGATTGTTGTGGTACTCAGGTTGCCCAAAAATAACCATTACGTCGGGATAAGTGTACAGACGCTTTTTTGGTACCCACAGACGCACGTCACCGATGAAGATGCGATAATTCTGTTTTTTGAGAGCAAGACTCAAAGCAATGTACAAATTACCAGCAATTTGATTGTGATTGGTAGATCCGCCTGTCATAGGAATAATTTCCCCGTCGAGATATTCGCTTTTGTCCTCTGCTGTTTCTTCCAGTGCTAAATATTGCTCTTCTGTGAAGTAATGTTGCTCGGTTGTTGGCAAAGTGGTTGTCATGAAGATATTCTCCCACCAGGATGTTGAACAATACTTTGATTAGTGCGATCGCTCTTTTAGATAATAACCCAGATTTCCAGCAATCGGTATATAGAGGATCTCGCCCGCCAGAAACATTGCTACAATAAAATTAGTCGATCGCTCTTTGGTAACAAAACGATGTCAACACCAACCGATACCCAAACAAAAATAGAGTTCACCCTCAGCCAAACACATAAAGAAATCCTCGAAAAAGCAGCCGCAGCGAAGTGCTTGAGCCTCAACGAATATTTGCTAGACATAGCACTGAAAGCAGCCAAAGAAACTCCTGAAGTAGAGCAGATTGTGTTGAGCGAGCGCGACTGGGAAATTTTCGCATCTGCGATCGAAAACCCGCCGGAGCCCAACGAAGCACTAAAAGCAGCCATTAAAGAGCATCAAGAAAAGTATGGAAAGTGGTAAACATCGGAAAGCGCGATCGCACTTTCAGACAGTCTTATTCTTCCGCACTTTCTTCTGGCTCATTTTCCGCCTCAAAATCAACCTTCTCATACATATCTGCTAGCGGTACTTCAACTTGAAAAAAATCAAAAACTAGCGCTGTATCCTCTTCATCGTACTGACTGTACGACCAGCGCTTGTTTGCCAACTTGCAATACTGCTCTACATAAATTCGCGATTGGTCAATCAGAATATACTCTTGAAAGGTCGGCAGCGTTTGATAAAACTGAAACTTATCGCTGCGATCGTAACTTTTGGTAGATTTCGATAAAACTTCAATAATAACTTGAGGATTTATTACCGTATCTTTGCGATTGTTGTAATACTCAGGTTTGCCTAAAATTACCATCACATCGGGATAAGTATAAAATCGCTTTTTCGGCATCCACAGGCGCACGTCACCCATGAAAACATTATAATCAAGTCCCTTAAGAGCAAGACGTAATGCTATACTCATATTCAGGGAAATGTGATTGTGATTTGTACTTGCACCTGTCATGGGAATAATTACTCCGTCGCAATATTCACTTTTAGACTCTGCTGTTTCTTCCAGAGCTAGATATTCTTCTGGAGTAAAGTATCGCTGTGCTGTTGGCTGTTCTGTTACTTGTAGAGTAGCTGTCACGGTTTTTTACCCAATTCAATTCATATCTTGCGTCCAGTCTAACATTGCCCAAAAATGCGATCGCCCGAATCAAACATTCGGGCGATTAAGAGCGGGATAGCTTCGCCGCGCGCACTTTCAGACAGTCGCCACCAAAATTAGTCGATCGGATCGAAAACCAGAGTCAATCGAGTACCGGGAAGCAGTTGTTTGAGAACTCGCAAGTGACCCTCTGCATCTGACCAACTGCGAAAGCGACCAACAACGACTCTTTGCAGATTCGGAAGCAAACGAACAACGATCCACGGTTTGAGACGTTTTTCATACCGCATAATAGATGTATCTCCTTTGTAAATTGGAGCCATAGCCAGTCCTGAGCCCTCGGAAAGCATCGGACTGGCTTTTGACTTTTTCATACTTAAGTTTAATTGAAATGAAACAATTTGACAACCGCAGCGGTCTATTTTACAACTGTTGCAGTCTATAAAGCACAAAATTTAGCAGACAAAGTGTTAGCATCTGCCTTGCAAAGGTTTTGTTAGAAATTGAGCAGTTAAACAGTGATCCGGTGGAGATTAGCAGTTGTGATGGCCGATCGGAATATCAGTAACAAGGAACTGGCTGTCCTAACCGGCATGAATCCCAGGTCTATTTCTCGACTCAAAACTCGCCGTTACCTCACCAGAATAGACGCAGCAACGTTAAACGTTCTCTGCAAATCACTCAATTGCAAGCCCGGAGACTTAATGGATTACGAGGAGGACAGTCCCGATCGAGCCTGAAGTTTGAGAACACAAATAATCCCATTGTTTTAAGGTAATTCGCACGATCGATTCGGAGCAGCCAAAACACCGCTAAAATTGAGTGCGATCGCCCTTTTGAAACCGGAAGGGCGATCGCACTTTCAGACAGTCGCCACCAAAATTAGTCGATCGGATCGAAAACCAGAGTCAATCGAGTACCGGGAAGCAGTTGTTTGAGAACTCGCAAGTGACCCTCTGCATCTGACCAACTGCGAAAGCGACCAACAACGACTCTTTGCAGATTCGGAAGCAAACGAACAACAATCCACGGTTTGAGACGCTTTTCGTACCGCATAATAGATATATCTCCTTTGTTAATTGGAGCCATAGCCAGTCCTTGCTTTCCACGGCCCGGGGCTGGCTTTTGACTGATCCGGAGTCGGATTAGAGGAATTGTAACATAATAAGCCCAAATTTGTGTCACTACATTTTTAAGAGCAGAGTAACAACACGATCGAGAACCTAAGCTTGTACCATTAAAAGCGTTAGTCAACAAACCAACTTTTACATTGAGCAAGCGCGTTCACGTCACATTTCCTGATTACGTATATGAAGCTTTAGATCGATGGGCTGATAAACAAGGCAGATCCACAGCTAACCTGATAGCCTTTCTCGTGGAAACGGCTTTATTGGAAGCCCAACAAAGGGGAGAAGTACCCTCAGGGCCAGAAAAACCCAAAAGCGAGACTTAAAAAGTTCCCTCGTGGGTTACGGGTGCGTATCACCCGATCGCACTTATAGTTAGTTCGTAGGGTGCGTCGCCACCCAAAATCTCAGACTTGCATATCGACAATCTGATAGCGACGCACCTGTGCGATCCAATATAAACAAACCAACACAAATTTTGTACTAAAATTGTGTAAAAATGATATTAAAATACAACCAGCTCGTATCGGCCAAATTGATTAACTTTCCCATACAATTTGGCAAATCCACCGCACAATTGCTCCAATCGAATCAGATTGACTGGGTGAAAAAGCTGTCAGCGAATCCGCGTTATTCTCGCTAACAATAGCAATATTGCCGTCAAACTTGCTTAAATCCTTGACAAATGTCTCGCTAAATCCAGTCGCCTTTTCCCCCCGCGAGTTGTAGAATACTAAGATGAAAGATTTCTCGCTATCCATCAGCAGCAAATCCCAATAAGTTTGTAAATCTGCCATTGTTTTCGGTGTGCCATCCTCACTTTTGGGACAGCCTTGTTTCAGCATTTGGGTGTAAATCTTGGCGGCGGGGTTGTCGGGGTTGATGAAGTTTTTGCTGTCGATGCACAAAAGTTGGATTTGATTGGATAATTCGGCTTGATTATTGATTTGTCTGGCAATGTCTTGGGGGAAAGTTTGCCAATCGGGAACTTCGGGATGGGGTGTGGTGGGTGGATGGTGCCATGCGTGATAGAAGGTGGGGTAAGGGAGATTTTGGGCACAGTGCCAGATGACTTCGTAGGAATCTTTGAATTTGTCAAAGTCATTTTTGTAAGTCTCATCGGATAGGCAATCTTTTAAGGCAGTGACAACTCCTGTCATTTGGTGAGTTTTTGTCATAATTGTTAAAAAAAAGGCTGCTGTCCCCTGTCTAGATTTATCCTCACAGGTGAGGATTAATTGAGTTAAAGCGGCGATCGCATCTGGGTTGCCTTCGTCTATTTCCCCTAACCTATTTGTGTCTATTTCCCCTAACCTATTTGCTGCTTGGTACCGAATATTTTCATCCCCAGAGGTGTGGATTAACTCAGTTAAATCAGCTATCGCATCTGGGTTTCCTTTGCCTATTTCCCCTAAGCTATTTACTGCCTCCCACCGGATATCTTGATCCTCAGAGGTGCGGATTAACTCAGTTAAAGCAGCGATCGCATTTGGGTTGCGTTTGCCTATTTCCCCTAAGATTACTACTGCCGTACACCGGGTATCTTCATCCTCAGAGGTGCGGATTAACTCAGTTAAAGCGACGATCGCATTTGGGTTGCCTTCGTCTATTTCTCGTAAGCTTTCTACTGCCCCCCACCGGATCTCTTCATTGTCCGATGTACGGATTAACTCAGTTAAAGCAGCGATCGCCTCTGGGTTGCCTTCGTCTATTTTCCCTAAGCTATCTGCTGCCTCCCACCGGATCTCTTCATCCTCAGAGGTGCCGATTAACTCAGTTAAAGTGGCGATCGCATCTGGGTTGCCTTGACCTATTTTTCCTAAGATTACTACTGCCTCCCACCGGAGATATTCATCCTCAGAGGTGCGGATTAACTCAGTTAAAGCAGCGAACGCATCTGGGTTGCTTTCGTCTATTTTCCCTAAGTTTACTACTGCCTCCCACCGGATATATTCATTCTTAGAAGTGTGGATTAACTCAGTTAAAGTGGCGATCGCTCTTGTCCGATCGCTCTCTGGCAATACTGCTTTTGCTCCTTGTTCAATTGGATATAGAAATGTCTGCAACTCCTGTTTTTCAATATTGAAATATCCAAATCCCCACTGGATAATTTGTGCAACGATCGCATCACCCAAAGAACAATCCTTAAACTCATCAATTAAGACAGTCGCTAAAAAATAAGCTCGAAACCCATAAAAACTACTACACCCATCCTCAAACTCCACCAATGCCTGAATAAACGCTTCCTTCTCCTCCCTATCCACATCCTTTCGCCCCATCCACAACAACATCACCTCTTTCCACTGCCGCTCAAAAATCCGATAAATCCCCTGCTGCGGATTCTGCGGTACATGATTCAAGAAAAAATGCCAATCCTCAATCTCGCAGGCTGCAAAATATTCCTGAAAAGAAGGATGATAGAAAGCATAAACAGATTTCAGCGGGTTTTGGGCATCAACTCCCACTCGATTCAGCCAACCTAATTCAATAGCTTTTTCAAATAACTCTGGATGCGGTTGCTCCAGATTTTTGCTGACAAACCAATCGGGCAATATCGATTTATATCCAGCTTCAATTGCTGTCAGTGCCAACTTTCCCAACGCAGCATTTAAGTTTGTTCTCTGTGCTGCTGTTGTCGGGAAAGCTTGTTTTTTGAAATCATAAAGCGCTGCGACAAATACCTCATAAAGTTCGGCTTTAGTATCCGGTAATTTTTGCTGTCCGAATTCCCAAGTTAAACACAGCAGGAATAACCGCAGGGGATTGCGTGCTAAATCTTTGATTCGCTCTTTTCCCGGTTCGTCTAAGGCGGCGCGGAGATCCGCCCCCTTGGTAAGGGGGGGAGCAGGAATTGAGGTGGTTTCTTTTGCGCGTAGAACCCCCCCCAGCTCCCCCTTGGTAAGGGGGGGAGCAAGAAGTGAGGTAGTTTCTACCCTTGGTAAGAGATTAGGAATCGGGCCAGTTTCCCCCCTTGCCAAGGGGGGATTAAGGGGGGTAAACCATCGATCGATAAACAATTTCACGTCATCGCAATTATCGCCGTCTCCATAGCTGAAATCCAGCATTTTATAAGTATCAAAATCAGACAGGGAATTCCCCGTTGCCTCCCAAATATTGAGGCGGCAACTGATTACAATCCGCACTCGATCAAATACCCGTTCTCTCAACTGTGGCGAGAGAGTTCCCAGGGAATCGGCTATTCCCATTTCATCCGCGCCGTCCAACAGCAACCAAATTTTTCCTTCACTCAGTAATTCCTTAAATTCTTTCACCCATTCCGCAGGTGCAGCATCCAATTTTCCCGCCGCTATTCGCAGCCAATCTTCCATTAAATATTGGCACAAAGGTTTTTTCACCTCTGCTAAGGATATCCATACCGGCAAATATTTAGTTTCCGCCAATATGCGATCGCCAATTTTGAACAATTGAGTGGTTTTTCCCGCACCCGGTTCGCCGATGACTGCAAGGCGTTTGCCCTTGCTTTTAGGGCTGTCGCTGTTAGCGAGGACTTTTTCGCAAAATTCGTCGTAACTGAGGGGAGTGAGTTTTTCGGCTTCCTGATAAGCTTGGGAACCTGTTTGAGGGGAAAAATCATCGCGGCGCTGGGGTTTTTGCTGGCGTTCGATTAATCCCAAGGGCACGTGAATCTCGTCGAGGTCTATTTTTCGCCCTAAGTCGTTAGCAAAAAAAGTGTTGGCTGCTTGTCGCTTGGTTTGGGCTGCGGCGCGGCAGGTTTCGCGCCAGTCAATTTGGGTTGCTGGCGGTGAAGGTGGGCTCCATTCGTGGCGATCGACTATTTCGGTTATCTCTAAATTTAAAGCTTGGGCGATCCAACTAATAAAGTCTCTCCTAATTCGCTTTTTATCAAGAAACCGCTTAACCGTGTCAATACTCACCCCTGACTTTTTTGCCAAATCCTCTTGAGTCCAACCTTTCTTATCCGGTTTTTCAGGCTTGGGCAATTGGGCCATTCTTTCGCGAACTTTCTCTAATCCTTCTGGAGTAAGTCCTATGGTGCTGGAATTGGCAGTTTTGCTCATCGGTGATAAGTGGAGAGATTGCGACTATTCATAGTTTAGTAAACAGCTAGGGAAAAATCCTAGTGCAGATCTGTGCAGTTCAATCTGCACTGTTTTGCTCTGGATGCTGCCCCTGGTATGCGTTTATTTGTAGATTATGACATTTAGGAATACCGCCATGAAGTTCAAAGATATTGTAAAAAATCACAAATTCACCTGCGTTGCTGGACAATTGACCGAGTTTGGCATCGTCAATTTAATCTCGTGGTTAGATCCAGTTTCAGGATTTTGGATTGGTATTGTTTGCTTGATTTGGCATATTTTCCAGGATATTAGGGAAGAAGAGGAAGACAGCGATAGTCGCTTCAAATAGGTTCGTAGTCAGGACTTTAGTCCTGTGAGTTGACTCAAGAATAATTAGAGGTTATGGTGAGCTTGTAAACCTTCCTTTGATTGCAGGGAGAGCGAGTATGACTAAACTATCTAAGGGAACTTCTTTGCTAACCGCCACAGGAATCGGCTTAGCTTTGACTACCCTAAGCATAGGTTTGACACTAAACCTGACACCAGCATCAGCAAAAACCCAGAAAATGTCCGATGATTCTAAAATTGTCGCACAAAAAGTTAGTTTGAATCAAGCTGAAATTCTCACAGCCCATAATCAATACCGCCAAGAAGTTAAGGTGTCAGCCATTAAATGGTCTAGCAGTTTGGCTGCTTCGGCTCAGCAGTGGGCAAATAACCTAGCCTCTACTCGTTCTTTCCAGCATAGTAAGAGCCAAGGCAAATATGGAGAAAACATCTGGAGGGGGACAAGTGGAGCTTATTCACAAACAAAGATGGTGGATAGTTGGGGTTCGGAGAAGCAATATTTTATTGCCAACCAGGCATTCCCAAATACCTGTAAAGGTGGTTGGCAAAAATGCGGTCACTACACCCAAATCATCTGGAAAAATACTACAGAAGTTGGCTGCGGTATAGCCAGTGGCGGAGGTAATGACTACTTCGTTTGTCAGTACAATCCTCCCGGTAATTATCAGGGTCAAAAACCCTATTAATTCAACTTAATACTACAGATTTTTAGGATTAACTTGAATTAAGCATGAGATCGATCGCCCTTTTCGCACTTGAAGGGCGATCGCACTTCTCATGAATGATATGCTTGAGCAAGGGATTAGGGCGCAATTAATGAGAATACCCTCAAACTTACTCATTCAAGACCAGAAGCTCACAAACTACTTACTTGTTTACCAGCCTAAAGATGATAAATCGGAGTATTTAGCTCTAGCGGGTTACAGCCAAGAAAATTGGCAAATTCTCAAGAGAGATATAATGGAAGCTGTAGAGGGTGCTGAAGTTGCAGAAGTTACCTCTACAGGTTGGGGTACTCGCTTTAAAGTCAAAAATCAGTGGTATGGCCCTAACAATCGATTAGTTAAAGTTGTCACTATCTGGCAACAAGATGAGGCATCCGAGACGGTTAAATTTATCACCCTTTATCCTGACAAGTCATAGGGAGGCTCAACAATGACAACAGCAACATTATTTCAGTGGGTAAAACTCAAGCAAGATATTCCTAATAGTCTAGTAAAGAAAGGGGACACAGGAGTTGTTTTAGATTATCTCCCACCCACTAACAAGCAGCCAGAATCTGGATATACTTTAGAAGTCTTTAAAAATGGTGAAACTTTAGATGTGATTTCTGTACCGATTTCCTGGGTGACACCGCTACCTGAAATTTGGGGAGATTCTCAGCACGCGCCAACTGATATTAAGGTGAAGGCTCTAGATTAGGTAAATAAGGGCGATTCACGCTCGGGATAGCTACGCGGCACGGACGATCGCTAATTCGCCCGCACAAAACAAGAAACCCTCCCCAACAAGGAGAAGGGAGGGTGAAAAAGACAGTTAGAAATTTAAGTTTTTGCCGAATTAACAATAGGTCGTCACATCCTCGCCGCACTCGTCAGCCAAATAACACAAAGCACGAAACCGCAGCCCAACCACTTGCTCGTAAAGCGGATTTAACTTGCACAGCGGCGGAATGTAAAATAAAGTGCGATCGCAAATTTTAACTTCCCGCTCAAACGGACACTGGCTGGGAATAAACTTGCACAGAAACCGAGCTAACTTTTGACTCTTAATTGCAGTGTTATCAAGCCACTGTTTCAGCGGATGCAACAAGTCAAAGCGCGGCTTGTGACCGTAAGGTTGAGGATTTGTAGCGACACTAACTGGGGTTTCTTGTTTGCCATGCCATACCCAAATTGGCAGAATTCGATGGGGCACTGTATGCTCAAATACATTCATTTTGCTCTGTTCCTCTTTTACAACGAGGTGCCAAGAACTCTCTGTAGAGCTTGTGCGAGATTTTGTCTACAATAAGTACCTACAGCAGCTCGTTTTGCTTTACCGGATGAAACTTCTTGAATTAATGACTTAATCCGAGAAAAGTAGTTCCTGATTTTTTTTGAGAGACGGTGTGCGCTCTAAAAAGTGTCCTCATTTCAAGCCCAACAATTGATTGATAGGGTAAAAATTCTGTCTTCTACGTTCTAGCTTCAACCTTGGGTTGACTCTCCTTTTGTAGTTCAATTACAATTGTGACGCATCGAGGTGAATTATCCTATACGTGAAAATGCGGAATTTTTAATAAAACTTATAATATTTCTAAATAAGCTCTGCTGCAAAAAACCCGGAAACCTCGCCCCAACAATCTTTGCTCGAGATCGGCAAAAAACTCCTACAATTATAAATAACCGGCATTACCGCCCTCACCACCCATGAGCAACCCAGAAACCAAATCTATCACCCGCGAATTGCAAAGCCACGCCGCCATTCTCGGCGGCTTCGTCTCCCTCCTCTGGATTATCGAAATTGTCGATGTATTCCTGTTTCGAGGCGCGCTGAATGCCTACGGAGTCCGCCCCCGCAGCATCGACGGACTTGAAGGCATCCTGTTGATGCCTTTTCTGCACGGCAGTTTTGCTCACTTAGCTGCCAATACCCTCCCTTTAGTGACATTGGGTTGGTTGATTATGCTGCGAGAAATTAGCGACTTTTTTATCGTGAGTGCCGTCACTGTGCTAGTCAGCGGATTCGGAGTTTGGCTGACCGGCGCGCCTAATTCCGTTCACATTGGTGCTAGCGGATTAATCTTTGGTTACTTCGGCTTTTTGCTGCTGCGGGGCTATTTTGAACGCAGCTTTACCTCTATTTTGTTATCTTTAATTGTCGGTTTCTTCTACGGCAGTTTAATTTGGGGAGTTTTGCCCTCGCAGCCGGGAGTTTCCTGGCAAGCGCATTTCTTTGGCTTTGTCGGCGGGGTATTAACAGCTCAACTTTTGGGGCGGCAAAAACGGCAAGTTAACTAGGATTAGGACTTATGCTGCATGGTATCATCACCTTGGTTTATTGCCCCGAAATGATCTAAAAGCGTAGGTTTTTTGTCAATAAACCTGGTTTCTTGTTTCAGTTGACTGCTTGACAGTTGACCTGTGACCGCAAGAGGGCGACCTCTACCTGGAAGTCCGAGGATTGGAGTAATGAATAGTCTGATTTTAATTTCTCCCGATCGGGGCTGGGGCTTTAAACCAATTCTTTCTGGTAACAAGTGCGTCCCGGATAGCAAGACTAATTGCTGACCAATAATTCAACGCGTGCCGGCAAGCACACAGTAAAAACCGAACCGCCACCTAACTGGCTTTGAACTTGCATATCGCCGCCCATCATCAAGCAAAAGTGACGGCTGATAGTCAATCCCAAACCCGTACCCCCGTACTTGCGCGTAGTAGAGGCGTCGCCCTGCATAAAAGCTTGAAATAAATGCTGCAATTGTTCGGGGGGAATCCCAATGCCCGTATCAGCTACGCGAAAAATTATTGAGTCGGAAGGTTCTGCTATTTCTTGAGTTGTTAAGCTGTCATGTTTAACTCTTTCAATGGACAGGGTAATAGTCCCGCCTTCGGTAAATTTGGCTGCATTGCTCAGCAGGTTGAGCAATATTTGACGAGTTTTGGTAATGTCAGCATACATCATTCCCAAGTCGCCAGCACAATTAACTTCAAACTTATTAGAATTTTTCTCTACCAAGGGTTCGACAGTAGAAACTACCTCGTCAATTAAATTAACCGGGTTGAACGTTTCTAAGTAAAGTTCCATCCGCCCCGCTTCAATCTTAGAAATATCGAGAATGTCGCTAATTAAAGATAGCAAGTGTTTGCCGGCTGTTTGAATTTTGTGCAAGTCGGGGATAAAATCTTCGCAGCCTAAATCCTCGGCGTCTTCTTTGAGCATATCGCTGTAACCGATAATGGCGTTGAGGGGAGTGCGCAATTCGTGGCTCATATTGGCTAAGAATGCGCTTTTGGCTTGGTTTGCAGCTTGAGCGGTTTGAGCGACTTTTTGGAATTCTTCTGCTAATTTGCGCTGGGTAATGTCTTCAGCAATGCCGACGATGCGGTAAATTTCCCCTGTTTCGCTGCGGACTGGAAAAGCCCGATCGCGCACCCAGCAAACTGAACCGTCCGCTCGCACTACCCGATACTCCTCATCATAATCCCCCCGCACCTGTTTTTCAAAAGCAGCCTCGACGCGAGATCGATCGTCCGGGTGAATAGCATCCCAAAAAGCCTCCGGATGTGACAGCAAACTCCGATAGCTCAAATTCCATATTTTCTCGCAAGCAGGGCTCACATAAATTATGTGCTTTTGATTGGGTTCTCTAATCCAAAATACCTCATGAATATTTTCTGCCAACTGGCGAAACCGCTCCTCGCTGGCGCGCAACTGCTCCACAGCACTGTGAAACTCTGTCACATCTTGAACCAGCGATGCCACCCCGATTATACAGCCGTCAGCATCAACCAAAGTCGTATTGTACCACTCGCAAAGAATAATTTTGCCGTCCTTTCTAATATTCTCGTTAAGGCTGGTAACTCCTCCTTGATTGGTGAGCAAAGTAATAGATAGTTGCCTGACATACTCCTGAGCACTTTCAGGAACTATGAGATCGACTCCGTGCCGTCCCATTGCTTCCAAGCGGTTGTATCCAAAAATTCTTTCAGCTGACAAATTCCAATCGGCCACTTCAAAATTTAGATTCCATTCAATCGCCCCCAAAGGAGTTTGATAGAGGTGAAGAGCGAGTTTTTGCTGAGATTTTTTCAGAGAGCCAATTAATTTAGTTTTATCAGCAATCGCAGCTTCCACCCGCTCTTCGAGAGTAGTAAAAGACTCTTCCAATTGACCGGCCATCGTATTAAAAGAGCGAGCCAGGACACCGACTTCATCCTCCCGCTCAACAGACGCCATCAAGCGCGGATCTACCGCCATCGAGTCCCATTCTCCCCGCGACAAAGCCTCCGCAGCCTTGCTCAGACGCTGAACCGGCATCACAATCCACCTCGAAGTCACGCTCCCTAGAGCCGTCGCCACCACCAAAGCACCGAAACACAGCAAAATTGTGTAGCGAGTGTTGGCGTTAATCGCTTCCATAAAATCGGCTTCGGGAACCGCCACCACAATCAACCAGTCGAGGCCCCTGCTGTCTGAGAGCGGCGTCACCTGTAGAAATTGTCGTTTCCCGTCGATCGTAAAATCTAACTGCTCAGAGCCCTCAATCTTGCTCAACTTCCCGAAGCGTTGTGTCAAATAGCGGGCACTCGATCGAATCAGAACATTCTGGCTGCTGACTGCTGCAATCCGTTTCGGAACGCCGTTGCTAATAATAAATGGCGGTTCGGGAGTAGAATTGGCCACCAATTCTCCCGACCTTTCTACAATAAAAGTCTGTCCTGATTTACCAATTTTTAGGCTTTCCAAGAATTGATTGATAGTGGAAAGTGTCAAGTCAGAGCCCAGGATGCCAATCAGTTTGTTATCCTTGGCGTAAACTGGTTGAGCCGCCGTAATCGCTAGTTTTGGAGTGTCAAAATAAGTATAAATTTTAGTCCATGTCGGCTTGAGAGCCCGCACTGGAGCTATGTACCAAGGTCGGGTGCGAGGGTCGTAGTTAGGAGTAGTTTTTAAGAGCTTAGTTGATTCCCCGAACTCGGACGGCGCGTAACTGTAAAAGTTATAGCCAGTAGATTTATTAGAAATCCGAACTTGCAACTTGCCATCGTCGAGGCGTTCAACTCCCACAAAAGTTTTTTGTTCGGAGCCGAATTGAATGTAGCTAACTTTATCAAACGTTTGGAGTTGTTTGGAGAAGTAGCTGCGCAAACTAACTTCATCCTGCACGTTCAAAATGCCGAGACGGATGGCATCGAGATTGAGCTGATTGATTTGGTGCGGCGTTTCGATGAAACTGTAAATGTGTTGCTGGATGCGCGATGTGACTTCGGCCCGCAGTTGCGCGGCAACATCGTTGACAGCTATGCGCCCGTTCCGCAGCGACAGCCACCCCGTCAGCCCTACCGCAGCGAAAGTCTGGATGGCAAAAGGCACCACAAGGACGATGCGAATTGGCACTTTGCGCGACATTTTGAAAATCTGGTCGCTCAGATATCTAATTGGCATGATGAAGCAGAACTATGACGAACCCGCAACGTTTCGGTAAAGTGCAACCTGATGAGCGCAGATTTTGAAGTTGAGATCGTTGTCTGTGGCAAAGTGCTGTTAATAACTCATAATCTGCTACTGGTAACTGAATTGTTAACGGCTGCCACCGCCATCTTAGCGCGATCGCGCGCTTTGTCAGGGCGATCGAGATTAATGCAGTATCACTCCTGGACTGAATGTAGACGCTGATACTATTTGAGATGGGAGATTTGAGATTGGGTAGTTTGCGCTCGCAGTCGCAGGGCCGAGAAACCGGGTTTTTTTCACAGCAACACTTCGTTGCATCCGGCAGAGCGAGTAAAAAACCTGGTTTCTGAGACTCAAAGCGCGATCGCAAGTTACAAGTTTTCGCGGTAAATTTAATTTACATCTCCACAACCAGCTACTTTTGATAGAGCGCAAGTTAATTCCGGCTGGGTACAATAAGCAATAGTAGGATGCAACTAGCGGAGGCATGGATGATGAACGCAGTTATTGCTACTCTTGGCACTGCTCTCGGACTGAGTTCAATTTTTATCGGTTTTACCCCGGCGGTTATCGCCCAACAAAGACCGCAACCAGCGCCCCAAACTTCGGAAACGACTTTATCTGGGGACTCCCTCAGGACTGTGGAGGACAGAACCGTAGACTCGGACTACCAAAACTTGATTGGTGAATCAGAAACGGCGCCTAATGCTGCTATTCGGGAGCGCAGCTTGGGCGACAGATTTCGGCTCAAAATCAATCGCGAATTGGAATTTATCACTACTCCTTCCGACGCCGGACGCCAAGGAAATCCCGTTCCTCTCAAACCCAGCGACAGCGGCACTGAAGCCGGAGTTCAGCTTCAGCTAGGACTTTAGCAATTTTAATTGAATTGAGGTCAAGCAAACGAGCGATCGCACAGCCCGATTTTTGAGGCTCTAAGCTCTTGTGACTGCGATCGCTCGTTTCTCTGAATTTTATCACAAGTTTTGTGCGGCTTCCATCACAGGAGAGTCTTGATTCTCAACGTACAATTGGGGCTATTAAACATCAGACGCATCCCAATTAGATACGTATCTTTACAATATCGCATAAAACTGGCGGTGAAGGTCATGGGAAAGGCTCAACTAATCGATTATTTGCGGGGGGAGTTGGCGATCTCGAATTCTGCGATCGCCGTTGCTTTGAGACACGATGAACAAGATGCCGGCCAACTGCCAATGGTGCTGTGGCAGTACGGATTAGTTACCCTAGAACAGTTAGACCTAATTTTTGATTGGCTGGAATCTCAGCCCGCTTAGCAATGCCCAAATTCCGAGTTGAAAAATATGGATATCGGATTGCAGATTTTTGACAAATAAAGCTTACACCAACGGTCGTCGAAAAGTATAGGGTTGAGTGTTGAGGTTGAGGTTCTGTTTGATTTTTTACCTTTGGGTAATATCTAAATATGCGGTAGGGATTCAGCACTGCTGTGTCCCTATTGTTATGGCTCCAGACAGCATAAAACAAGCCCCAGCAACTTTTAGGTGGCCGGGGCTTATCTGATTGAATTTGGTGGCGGGAAGTGGATTTGAACCACTGACCTTCGGGTTATGAGCCCGACGAGCTACCAGGCTGCTCTATCCCGCGTCGCTTTGTCTATCTTTATTCTCAAAAACCAAACCCTGCAACCTTAAGGATTACAGGGATTGTTTCAAGTTGGTGGCGGGAAGTGGATTTGAACCACTGACCTTCGGGTTATGAGCCCGACGAGCTACCAGGCTGCTCTATCCCGC